>DATMOO010000390.1:0-6390 GCA_035568275.1 Candidatus Sulfotelmatobacter sp. | reverse complement strand
TGGTGGAGGCGGCGGGAGTCGAACTATTCAGCGTGTTGACAGCACGTAAGTTATTGATTCTTCGTATGGCCAGAGGGGCAAAAAAGGCACCATTGCCGATTCCATTGTACGTTTATTGTACGAAAACCTTTTCGCATTTCGACTCGAGAAAAGCCTGCCACAAGCGAGTATCCCATAGGTTTCGCTTCTTGAGAAGATAGCCACCAACGCTCCTCGAGGCCGCCGGGCGCTTTTAGCACTTGGTCACTTCGATTCCGTAATGATCGCGTTCGCCGCGTTGCCGGCCACGACCCAGCTTGCCGAACCCGCAACGACGGCTTCATCCTCAAACCAGAGGAATCCGAAGTCGTCGATGCACTCCGGAAAATCCGGTTTGATGATGATGTATCCCGGAATCACGGCACCCGGGATGTAAGCATTGTCGGCGCGATTGTTGCTGTACGTCATC
Organism: Candidatus Sulfotelmatobacter sp.; assembly: GCA_035568275.1. Taxonomy (GTDB): domain Bacteria; phylum Acidobacteriota; class Terriglobia; order Terriglobales; family Acidobacteriaceae; genus Sulfotelmatobacter. The sequence continues at coordinate 5,942 of DATMOO010000390.1, read as the reverse complement.
GTCTTCGAGACCGTGCCTACTCCGGCTACATACGAAGTGCTCGATACCGGGTGCGTGCCGAGAATGTAGTTGACCGCGCGAAGTGTGTATTCGGGGCCCACGAGATCCGGAAACGCCTTGTGCAGGAAATACATGCGAATCGCCATGTCCACCACTGCGCCAGATCCGCCCCAAGTGCCGAGGCTCGGGGGCACGCCGAATGGCGTCTCGTCCAGCCGCTTGTCCAAACCTGCCATGTATGTTTTCACCGCTTCGCGCATTTGATCTTTCGCGCTCGCATCCAAGTAAGGCAACGCCCGGACGGCTTTCCAACCATTGAAGTCCATCTGTTCCGGAGTGATCATCTGAGGGAACAATTCCTTCAGGCGGGACTTGTAGGGCTCGGCACCATTTGTGGCGATGGTCAGTTCCAGAGCCGCGGACCAGTCCATGCCGACGAAAGATCGACTCCGGCCGGAGCCAGCGGGCGGAGCTGCCGGAGCGCCTGGCGCGCCAGAGTTTGCTGGCGTACCCGAACTGCTCTTTGGCTTACGACCTTGCGCGCCAGAGACCATACCCTGAGACGCCGCGAGCACACCACCTGCGGGAGCCTCTCGGTCTGGCCCGGCGCTTGTCGGATACAGCGTTGGATTTGCCGTCGTGTCCTTCCATGCTTTGATTGCGGTCTCTAGACAGTCTTTCGCTAATGCGTCGTCCCAGCCTTTCAGCGTATCCGCCGCTGCAGCCAGCGCCGCGATGGCATTCCATTGGAAGTACGAGTTGTTCGTGGTGAAGATCCAGCGATCGTCGGGCTTGCCGGAGTACTCGCCCTTGGTCTCGTTCGGGCCGAGCTTCGGGTCGTAAATGCGGCCGTCAGTTTTCGACGCTCCGTCGCCCACCTGTGTGTACTGGCGCAGATCTGGCTCATGAGTGCCGCGGATGGCGTGGCCGATGTTGTGGAACTGCGCCAGGATGAGCAGCGCGCCATGCTTGACTTGCTGCACCGTATCCGGCACGCCATCGGGACGGTGCATCTCAACCTCGCGGGCGGCTTCATCTACCATAAGCTCGTCGTACCTGAGGTTGAATTCGCGATATCCCAGCGCGAGGCTCTGAATCACGCTCAGCTGCGCAGGCTCCTCGAGGTCGAAGTCGCCGGCGTCGTACCAGCCGCCTACGTTCATCCCAGGGATGTGATTGCCGCCTTTGTACTTTCCGTCCGTTGCCGTAGCCTGGTTCCAGCCGTCGAATTGCTCCCCAACGACGGGCGCCATGCGGCCATCATCCAGGTGCGAGGCGCCATGCCACATGCGGTAACCTTCGCGAACGGAAACGTGATCCATCTGCGCCGCAAGGTGATGGTCCAGACTGTCCTGCCAGATGTTCGCGTATGCATTGTCTGAGATGGGGAAGGGTGCCGTACGCTGGTCAGCGTACTCGATCACATAAAGGCCGGGGTCCTTCACAGGGGTGAAGTCAAATTTCGAGTAGACATAGCGCAGCCACGGTGTTGGGGGCGGGATTGGCCCCTCGAACACCTGCTTGTAAGATCCATCTTCCGTCAGACGCAGCACTCGGGCCGTCTTCGGAGCGTTGTACTTCGGGTCAAGTTCGAGCACTGCGACCTTGGAGAAGCCCGGTGCATAACCAACCTGGCTGTGCGCGATGACCGCCGGCCGCGTCCAGTTCGGGATCACGTCTGGCCTGATGTGCCAGACGATGGCTCCGGTGGTCTTGTCCGAAGGGATCAGGGAGCGCAACACGAACCAGCCGTTTGGCGCGCGATCGCGTCCGTCAAACAGCATCAGGTTGGCTGTATCCGAAACGACGTTCACGCGGGCCAGCGCGTCGTCGATCCCAAGGGAGATGCTTTTGCCCTCGGCTAACGGCAGCGGCTGTGTGTATCCCTTGGCCTTATCCCAGTCCTCCAGGTAGTACGCCTTTTTTGGTTCATCCGGCAGGGGCAAAACCGTCGTCATCGGATCGTTCGGGGTACGCGGAAAGATGCCGGCTTTAGTTCCGTCCACCAGGTACGCCTTGCCCATGTAGATCGAAGGAAGGAACTCTAGGTTGAAGCCCGCGCGGCCTGCCAGTTTCGGCGGTAGCGGCTTGTCGAGATTGATGCTGACCTTCACGCCGCCGGGTTCCGCAGCCACTTCCAGTGTGTAACTGAAGTCAAAGGTCGGGAAAGCGAGGTCGGCGCTGAGCCGGTTGTTCGCTTTATCGGCATGGCGATCTTTGAGAGTTGCGACGAGGTCCCACTGCTCGGGCGTGGGCATCAGGCGCACGTCGCCGTTGGTGGCGATGCGCTGGCCGTGGAGAATCATCTCCATCGCCGTGTTCTTCTGGTCCACGAAAATGGGATGGTACGTGCTGTCGTAAAGAAATACGCTGAAGCCTTGGGTATCGAGGTAGTTCTTGTCGGTCACCTTCATCGTAAAATCAGCGCCAGACAAGCCTGGGGCCGAGATCAGGGTCAAGAGAAGACAAACGATGATTCGCGTGAACATGATTCGGATTGATACTGCTCCTTTGCCCAGCATGATATGACAACGCACATCTAATAAGCAGTAAGCAAGCAGGCCATGTGGCTCCGAGGGAATTCGATCTGGTGTTTGATCATCGACGAGATGAAAAGGCACAAGTGCGCCAATTCCCATGCTACCGGCAGTTTTGATGAAGCGTCTCCGATTTGTGAGCATATGCAGTTCCGTCAACGCCTGCCCGGACATCTCCGGCTCGCACAAGGTCTTGGGTGTGTCATAACAGCAGATATTACTCACGCTTCAAGGGAAGATCACGCGAAGTGCATAAGCGTATTTGGCTGGAGCCTGCGCCGGCATCCGGACGTGGAGGCCGTCCGGGCGCTGGTCGAACTGCAGTTTCGCATCGCTGCCTAACAAGGTTACGGACTGTACATGTTCGCTGCCGGCGGTCGACGCGAGCGCGTGAATCACGGCCTCGCCATTGGTCGGCCAGTCGAGCCCGATCGCGTACAGCACACTGCCCTTGGTCGTGAAACGAAAGTCTTCGGCTGTATAGCGCGTCGTGTCGGTATCGTGAAAGGATCCCGCCGTTACTTTGGTTGGACCTTCGCCATAGATCCTCCACGGCCGAGTACCGTAAATCGCATCCCCATTCGCATTCAGCCACGCGCCGACATCGAGAAGCACTTGCTGCACTTCTTCGGGGATGGCGCCATCAGATCGTGGACCGATGTTCAACAGCAAATTGCCATTCTTGCTGACGATATCAATGAGCTGATGGACCACGAACTCAGGCGACTTGAACGTGTCGTCTTTGATATAGCCCCATGATTTGTTACTTACAGAAGTGTCGGTCTGCCAATACAGGGGACGGATATCGCCAAGCTGTCCGCGTTCGAGGTCGAGCACGCCAGAGTGTTCTTGCATGGCATAGTCTTTGTAATTGATCACTCCAACGTGATCACCGTACTTCAGAGAACTGTTGTAGTAAAAGGCGGCGAATTTGGCGAGATTCGGGCGGATCGAAGCCTGTCCGATCCACCAGTCGAAGTAGACAATGTCGGGATGATATTTCTCCACAAGTTCCCCGCCGCGTGCAAGCCAGTCGTCGGCCCATTCAGAAGAGACGTAAGTGAAGTCATCGTTAAGAGGGACGCCCCAGGGGGCCGATAACCAGTTGTGAGCAGGTCCGTAGAATGCCGCGTATTGCGGATCGTTTACATCAGAGGAAATATTGCGGCCCACGCCGAGAAAAAAATTGTGTTCGACTCGATGCGATGACACTCCAAAGTGCAGTCCAACAGCCCGCACCGATTTGCCCAGTTCTCCCGTGGTGTCGCGATGCGGTCCCATTTTGGCTGCGGTCCAGTCGCTCAATCCGCTGTCATACATGGCAAAGCCGTCATGGTGCTCTGCCACAGGAACGACGTACTTTGCGCCTGATTTCTTGAATAGCTCAGCCCACGCAGCTGCATCGAAGTGTTCGGCTTTAAACATAGGGAGGAAATCTTTGTAGCCGAACTTGTCCGGAGGACCGTAGGTCGCCACGTGATGCTTATATTCCGGCGATCCTGGCACGTACATATTTCGCGGGTACCATTCGTTGCCGAAAGCAGGGACCGAATAAGCTCCCCAATGGATGAAAATGCCGAACTTCGCGTCCTTGTACCATTCGGGCACCTCATACTTCTGAAGTGATTCCCAGTCTGCCCGGAACGGACCCTGTTGATCCACGGTGTCGACCTTTTTCAGCAACGTAACGCGTTCTGAATCGTATTTGCTGCTCGCTTTCTGCCAGGTTTGATCGATGCTAGCCGGCTCCTGAGTGGCGGTTGGAGCCGTGGCACTCTGGGCGTGCGTCATAGAAACCGCAGACGACAGCAATAAAATTGCGTAAATTTTTAGAATTGAGAGTAAACGAGGTGAAAGCATTATTGCCCTTTCGTCAAACGCATCGTCGATTTCTGCCGGCTCAATTCGGCAGCAATTTCTGGTCGAGCAGCAACGCGGCTCCAAAAAAAGAACATCAATCCATGTTGACCATAATCTTTCTGAAACGTGATGGATTATCGCTCCAGGAGCGCAGTGCATCGGCTGCTTGCTCAAGGGGAACAACCAGACTCACGGCTTGATCAACGGGAAACGTCTGCGCTTCCAGAAGCTTGATGACGGCCTCGAAATCCGCCCGTTGTGCGTTTCTGGAGCCGAGAATATCCAATTCTTTTTGAACGAATAACCTGGTTTCGTAACTGACTGGTTCCTTTGCGTATCCGATGTACACTACGCGTCCGGTGAATGCGACTTCTTCGACCGCTGCTCGGAACGTAGCTGCGGTGCCAATCGCTTCGATGGCAACATCCGGTCCCCGGCCTTCGGTCATTTCCAGCAATCGGTCGTGTAGCGGCTCTCGCGTGCTATTAATGGTGAGTTGAGCGCCGGCCATGCGCGCCAGCTCGAGTTTTTCGTCATCCACATCAATACAGATCGTTCGCGCACGCCGGGAAGTCGCGGCTGCTACGACCCCAAGGCCCACTCCGCCACAACCCCAAATCGCAATCGTATCGTTGGCGGTTACACGTCCACGTGTGACGGCATGAAATCCCACGGTAAGAGGTTCCACCAGGCACAACTCCTTCAGCGTCAGCCTAGCGGGATACAGTTTTTCTCGCGGCATCACAATGAATTCGGTCAGTGCGCCATCCCTTTGCACACCGAGAGTCTGGTTGAACTGGCAAGCGTTCGAACGTCCGTGCAGACAGGAAGAGCATTTCCCGCAGCTGGTGTATGGAGAGACCGCTACGTTCGTGCCGGCGGACAATATGGCTTCGCGTCCGAGGTCTTGAAGGACGGTGGCCGCTACTTCATGCCCCAAAATCCGAGGATATGTGACGAGAGGATTGAGTCCGCGAAATGAATTCAGATCACTTCCGCAGAAGCCTACGAATCGCACCTTGAGCAGCACATTCGTCTCTGTGAGCACCGGATCAGCGACGGTCTCCAGATCAGCCTGGCCCGGTTTGCGAAGCACAAGCGCTCTCATGTCTGTACTTGGGGGAAAGTAATCGGTAAAGTTATCGATGTCAACAACAGAAGCTCGGGACCGAAAACTGGCTTCCGTGGCAAGACCCTATTACGGTCGAAGGTTACTTCACAGACGGCGATTTGAGCTTCTTAGAGTGACGGACTGCTTATGAACATACGAATGAAGGACATCGCGAAAGACCTTGGAGTATCCATGATCACCATTTCCAAGGTCCTGAGAAATCATCCTGACATCGGACAGGAGACCCGCGAGCGGGTTCTGGCGCGCGTGAAAGAGTTGGACTATCGTCCGAACTTCGCTGCCCGTAGCCTGGTGACCGGGCGCTCGTATCTTGTGGGCCTGGTTGTTCCTGATCTGCTGCATCCCTTCTTTGCGGAAATTGCCAAGTCTCTCTCCGAAGCCTTACGACAAAGCGGCTACTATCTGATCGTTTC
>DATMOO010000389.1:0-3405 GCA_035568275.1 Candidatus Sulfotelmatobacter sp. | reverse complement strand
GCCGTGGGTGAAACCATCATGCGGGATGGTGCGGCCACCATGAAGAGAGTCACGCTTGAGTTGGGCGGAAAGTCACCGACAATTGTGCTGGATGACGCTGCGCTTGACAAGGCTATCCCGTCGGCACTTATCTTGGCGTTTTTGAATAGTGGTCAAGCTTGCGCCGCCGGTACGAGGCTTCTCGTGCCAAAGAGCCGGCTCGATGAGGTAAAGCGGGCGATACAAGAAGGGATGCGTGCCTACACACTGGGCGATCCGGCGGACCCCAACATCATGGTCGGACCCATGGTGTCACAAAAGCAGTATGAGCGGGTGGAGTCCTACATTCGCAAAGGCATTGAAGAAGGTGCTGAAGTCCTGGTCGGCGGAGAAGGACGTCCGAAGGGTCTGGAAGCGGGTTACTTCGTAAAGCCTACGGTGTTCGTCAATGTGAAGAACGATATGACGATTGCGCAGGAAGAGATTTTCGGCCCCGTGCTCAGTGTGATCGCCTACGACTCCGAAGATGAAGCGATCCGCATTGCGAATGACTCCAAATACGGCCTTCACTCAGCCGTCATGGGAACTGACCTCGATCGCGCACGTCGTGTTGCCTCTCAGCTGCGGGCCGGCCGCGTCGTGATCAATAACATGACGGACGATCCGCAGGCGCCCTGGGGCGGATTCAAATACTCCGGCGTTGGCCGCGAATATGGCAAGTATGGCATTGAGGCGTTTCTCGAGCCAAAGGCCATCCTTGAGTGATCCTGAACCAAACGAATTAAGAGGGAGCTTATGAGCAAGCACGCCAGTATCTCTCCCAACGAAGCCGCCGATCGACTTGCTATACGCGAACTGGTTGAGGCCTATGCACATTGTGCCGATCGTCGCGATGCGAAGGGTCAGATGGCGCTTTTTACCGTAGATGCTCACTTTGTGGTCTACATGAACGCAAAAGATGCCAAGCCCTCACAGGATCTACACTCGCGCGAAGCGCTTGCCCCCGTATTCGCAGATCTGAACAAGTACGCTGCCACGATGCACTTCGTTGGACAGAGTACGATTCTCAGCCTGACAGCAGACAGAGGCGCCGGCGAAGCTTACTGCCTGGCGCATCACCTCACCATCGAGAGTGAAAAGCGGCAACTTATGATCGCTGCGCTCCGCTACCTCGATACTTTCGTGAAGATCGATGGCGCGTGGTTCTTCGCGGAGCGCCTGCTCTACGTCGACTGGCTGGAGGAGCGCTCACTGTCATGACGGCGAAGCCAGCATCTTGCATCCCAAGTTCAAAGAGTCTTTGCATTGGAGGAATCTATGAATTACAAGCACATTACGGTTGCCGGCAGCCGCTCCGATCTTCCACATCGCAGACTTTCCGAGCATGTTCGCGGCTCCGGCATTCGGCGCCAGCCAAAATCACAATTCCAAAATTTAGCCCGCAGACGTTCTGCGAGACGGTGGAACGAGAACATGTGACTCACACTGTGCTCGTACCCACGATGATCAATCTACTCACACAATTCCTGGACGCGAGAAAGTATGACTTGAGCAGCCTGGAAGTGCTGGCGTACGGCGGCTCACCGATGGCGCCGGAACTCGTTCACAAAACGCGGCAACTCTTGCCAAAGGTCAAGTTGATTCAAGTGTATGGGTTGAGTGAGACAGGTTTTCTTACGGGCTTGCAGGACGAGGAACACACTGAAGACAAGCTGATATCGTGCGGGCGCCCCTGTCCCGGTGTCGATCTTCTGGTGACAGACATTTCTGGGAAACAAGCCGATCCGGGACAGGCAGGCGAACTAATCGCACGAGGCGCCAACGTCATGCGTGGCTATTGGAATAATCCTGAGGAAACCGCGGCAACGTTTCGCGAAGGATTCTTTCATCCGGGAGATATCGGCCATCAGGACAGTGCGGGATATTCTTACATCCTCGACCGGCTCAAGGACATGATTGTTACCGGTGGTGAGAACGTTTATTCGGGAGAAGTGGAAGCAGTGATCTCCGGGCATCCCGCTGTTCGTGAAGTAGCCGTCTTCGGCGTACCTGATCCGCAATGGGGCGAACTTGTAATGGCTTGCGTAGTTCTGAAGACTGGCGAAACTCTTACTGTGCGCGACCTCATTGCCTTCTCCCGACGAAGCCTTGCGAGTTACAAGACTCCCAGGCAAATCGAGTTTTCGGAAACGGATCTGCCCAAGAGCAGTTCCGGCAAGGTACTGAAGAAGACTCTGCGCGAGCGTTTCTGGATGCACCAGCAACGCGCTGTGAGCTGACGCAAAGCTGCAACGAGGCCGAAATATGAGTAATAAACAACCTACCACCGTCATCATAGGTGGCGGCTTTGCGGGGCTCGCCGCGGCGAAGTCACTGCAACATGCTCCCGTCAAGGTGGTGCTGATTGATCGCACGAACCACCACTTGTTTCAGCCGCTGCTCTACCAGGTCGCGACGTCAGCGCTGGCACCTAACCAGATCGCATCGCCTATCCGCGACATCCTGCGCGCGCAACCGAATACGACCGTTGCCATGGCAGAAGTGACCGGTGTCGACACTCGGCACAAGTGCGTCTTCGCGAGCACCCCGGATCGTGAACACGTATCGATTTCGTACGACTACCTGATCTTGGCGACTGGCGCGACTCACAGTTATTTCGGTCGCGACGAGTTCGCGAAGTATGCGCCGGGACTGAAGACCCTCGCCGATGCCGTGGCGATCCGCAACAAGATTCTTCAGGCCTTCGAGCAGGCGGAAACTGAGGAAGACACGAGCGTCCATCGGGACCTCCTGACCTTCGTGCTCGTCGGCGCTGGTCCCGCCGGAGTCGAAATGGCGGGCGCGATCGCAGTCCTGATCCGCAACAGCCTGCGCACACAATTCCGCCGTATCGACCCAACGTCAGCGCGAGTTGTCCTGGTCGACATGGCCAACAAAGTCTTGGGACCCTATGCCGACGACTTGTCTGCGGCCGCCACGGGGCGGCTCGAGAAGTTGGGAGTCGAGGTGCGGCTAGGACATGGGGTTGATCAGATCGACCATGATGGTGTCACTGTTGCCGGCGAGCGGATTTCCAGCCGGACGGTGATCTGGACCGCGGGTGTCGCGCCTTCCCCGGCTGGTAAATGGTTGAACGCTGACACTGACCGCGCCGGGCGCGTGCGCATTCAACCAGACCTCACCGTACCGGGACGTCCGGAGATCTTCGTGATCGGTGACACCGCGACGCTCAGTCAGGACGGCAAGCCGCTGGGTGGCGTCGCACAGGTCGCCATGCAACAGGGGCGCTACGCGGGCAGGCTGATTGAGCGGCGCGTGACCGGCAAACCAGAACTGCCTCCATTTCGCTACTTCGACAAGGGCACCATGGCCGTCGTTGGTCAAGGCTATGCCGTCTTGCAAACGGGCAAGCTGCACCTTAAGGGA
>DATMOO010000388.1:0-23197 GCA_035568275.1 Candidatus Sulfotelmatobacter sp. | reverse complement strand
GGAAAGCGGTTCTCCTGGTCGGGATGAGATGCGTCCACCAGAACCATCCCGACGATTTCATTGCGGTAGCGGCTGGTGTAAACGCGAACGTCATGTCCGCCCATAGAGTGGCCGACGATGACATACGGCGGGGAAACGCTCGCAGCCTGCAGCAGGGCGTGCAGTTCCTCGGCAATCACTTTGCTGGTGCGGGGCTGGGAGCTGGGTTCGCTGTAACCAAGTCCAGCACGGTCGTAAGAGCACACTCGAGTGAATTTGGCGATCTCCGGCTGCACCTTGCGCCATGAAAGATAGCTGTCGCCCAGTCCGGAGTCGAGGATCACCGTAGGACTTCCCTCACCCGTGCAGTCGATATGCATCGTGTGTCCGCCCACGTCCAGCAGCCGCCCTTCCAAGGGATTGAAGCGCCGGTCGCGGGCCTCGGAAATGTTCTCGTAAAGAAATCCAGCCACAGCCAGAAGTAGGAGGAATGCAAGCAGAAGCAGAATCATACGGCGAAACACCGGATGCGAAGTCGATCGCGAAGCGGGGTTGGTCATGGAAACATGGGATGCAGCGCGACCCCGCTGCATGCTGGCCCGCATTCTACATGACGGGAGGCACTGTGATACCCATAACCGCGAGAGCCTGAATCAATTCCCGGCGGACCACAGCCACCGTAGCCAATAAGAACTGCTTTCGCTTCTCGTCCGGCTCGCTGAGTATGGGGTAACGATGATAGAACGTGTTAAAAAGCTGAGCCAACTGAAACACATGCTTGGCCAGATAGGCCGGTTCCGTGGTCGCGATGCACTGGTCGATTACATAGGAGGTCTTGGACGCTGCGAGCCAAAGTTCCCAGATTTCATTTCCGACATCGCCTGACAGGTACGTGGCCAGACTGTCAGGCGACAAGTTCGTCGTCAGGGTATCGCTGAAGGTGTCGGCGTCAACTCCGGCCTTGCGGAAGATGCTGGCGGCGCGCACCACCGCATATTGTGCGTACGGCCCTGTTTCGCCCTCGAAACTGAGGGCTTCTTTGAAATCAAAGGCGATCACCGATTGTTTCGTATACTTCAGCATGAAATAACGCAGTGCGCCGATGGCGATCTGCGTTGCGATGAAGAGCCGCTCGGACTCGCTGAGCTGCGGATGGCGGGAATCGACTTCTTTCTTGGCGGATGCGATCAGCTGGTCGAGCAAGTCGTCGGCCTTCACGCCGAAACCCTTGCGGCCACTGACCTCGATGTAAGAACGGGTCTTGTCTTCCTCACTCAGGGTGTAGCCGAGTTCGGCGGCGCAGCGGGGAGTCAGCGCGACCATCTCGTAGGAGAAGTGCGTGTAGTGATCGCCAGCCTCACCGTGCCCGAGGCCGCGCAGCGCTTCAATGACGGTGTTCTGAGCCTCGGATTGGCGAGCGTCGATGACGTTGTAGATCTCGGCCACATCACCGAAGTGAGGATGATCTTTTTCGCCATCGGTCGTTGAAATCCAGCAGTCATGCTGGTTGGGATAGCGGTAGAACCTGTGGTATCCAAAATCCAGCCCAAGCAGGCCGAACTTCCACATGTGATAAGCGATGTCTTTGCCGACATAGCCTACGGTGCCGTTGGAGCGGACGATGACCTTCTGGTCTTCCTCGGTAATCTCGTCTTCCTCTGTGTTCTCTGCGCCCTCTGTGGTGGATGTTCTTGAAGTTCCCGCCCTCCGCATGATCCAGCAGCCCTTGTTCTTGCCGCTGTCTTCGAAGGTCAAGACGCCTCGCTCTTTGAGCTTCGCAAAAGCGGCATTCCAGAAATGCAGGTGGAGGATTTCACTTTCACGCGGAAGGAAGTCGTATTCGATGTCGAGCCGGTCCATCGTCTCCAGATGCAGGCGAAGAACGGCGACGGAGATCAGTTCCGCAATCGCGGCGGTTTCGCTCCCGGCGTCTTCGATGGCGTGGAGAGTCTGCAGCCTGACTTGCTTATTCTGCTTATCGGCTTCGTACCATTGCGAGACACGGGCGTACAAATCCCAACAGTAGTAATCGAAACGTGGCTGACGCGTCAGGGCTTCGATTTCCGCTCGAGATTTCTTTTCCAGATGAGTGAATCCAACTACAACATCAGCGACCTGGACGCCGGTGTTATCGATGTAGTTCTGAATATCGACGTCCCTGCCCGCGTAGCGCAACAATCGGACGAATGTGTCCCCGAGGATCGCATTGCGAAGATGTCCGATATGCGCAGCTTTGTTCGGATTGATGCTCGAATGCTCGACCAGTATCTTGCCAGGTGCAGTTTCGGCGGGCGGCTTCTGGTCTGCTGCCAGAGCGGCGCACATCCAGGCGCGAGCAATTTTGATATTCAAATATCCGGGCGGGGCGACTTGCAACTCGGCAATGCCTTCAATGGGCCCGATCTCCGAGCGGATCATTTCGGCGATCTTCAATGGTGCCGAACGCAGCGGCTTGGCAAATGGAAATAGGGGAATCGCGAAGTCCCCGAGTTCCACCTTCGGGGGCTGTTCAACGACCACCGGAGGCAGAGTGACTCCGGGATAGCGCTTCTGCAAACACTCCAGCACTCGCTGGGCGAGACGACGTTCGAGATGACGATACAAGGAGACCCTCTAAACTGTTGAAGAAACAGTGATTTTAACAGAGTCGGCGCTGGGCGGACGTTTGACCGCGGATACCGCCGTTCCCTATGATGAAAACTCAGCCGTTCGTGAGTTTTTATGCGCATCGCTTACCTCGAGTGCTTTTCCGGCATTAGCGGCGATATGTTTCTGGGCGCCCTGGTGGACGCCGGAGTTCCGGCGCGACTGCTGGAAGAAACGGTGGCGGCGCTCGGAGTCGGTGCGCAGCTGGGGATTTCCAGGGTGGTGCGCAGCGGAATTTCGGCCACCAAAGTGGACGTCTGGGTCGATGGCGAAAAGGATATGCCTCGGGAGGAGTACTGGGCGAAGCAAGATGTGGCGCGGGCGCTCTCGCCCGCGAAATCTGACCACGATCACGAACACCCGCACGGGCACGAGCATCCGCACGGGGATTCTCATCACGAGCATACCGAGCAGTCGCGGGCGAAAGCGCCCGCGCCACATAAGCATGAGCATGCACATCCGCATCGCGGGCTGACGGAAATACGCCGAATCATCTCCGCCGCAGCGATCTCTGAGTCAGCAAAAAACACGGCTATTCGTACCTTTGAGGCCCTGGGTGCGGCTGAGGCCAAGATACACAGCGTCCCGGTGGAATCCATTCACTTCCACGAGGTGGGCGCAGCGGATGCGATCGTGGATATCGTTTGCGCCGCTGTGGGTGCCGAAGCTCTCGGAGTAGACGAGATTGTTTGCTCGCGACTGAATGTCGGGGGCGGTACCGTGAAATGCGCGCATGGAACGTTCCCGGTGCCTGCGCCCGCCACCGTCGAATTGTTGAAAGGTGTGCCGGTGTATTCGTCCGGCACTGAAGCAGAACTTGTTACCCCTACGGGAGCGGCGATTGCCCGGACCCTGGCAACACGTTTCAGCGCGTTCCCGGAGATGAAGATTGAAAAGTCGGGGTACGGGGCGGGATCACGGGATTTTCCCGGGCATCCCAACGTTCTTCGCCTGGTGATCGGTGAGGCAGTGCCGTTGCTCGCTGGCAAAACGAGGTCCGAAACAGTTTCGGTGCTGGAAGCCAATCTCGACGATTTGAATCCCCAGGTCTTCGGATACGTGATGGATCGTTTGCTGGAAGAAGGGGCTTTAGACGTGTTCGGAATGCCGGTGCAGATGAAGAAGAACCGGCCGGGCACGCTGCTCACTGTGCTCTGCAAACCGGAAGATGCGGATAAACTGGCTCAGCTGATATTTTCGGAGACCACCACTCTGGGAGTTCGTCGCAGGGAAGAATCGCGCCAGACGCTGGCCCGGCGTTGGGAGAGCGTACGCATCGAGTGGGGCGAAGTTCGCATCAAGATTGCCAGCATGAACGGGACCGTCACGAATTACGCGCCTGAATACGAAGACTGCCGGCGGATCGCGGCGGAGCATCATGTGCCTCTGAAGACGGTAATGCAGGAAGCTGCGCGGGCGTACATAGACGGAAGCAAAAATCATTAACCACTAAGGACACTAAGGTACACGAAGGTTTCCGTGCTGAAACTTCGTCTCCCGCGTGATTCAAGAACTTATGAACAGGAAGTTTTACATTACGACACCGATTTACTACGTGAATGCGCGCCCCCATATCGGGCACGCTTACACGACTATTGCGTGCGACACGATCGCGCGGCGTCAACGGATGCTGGGCGCGGACACATTTTTTCTCACTGGGACTGACGAGCACGGGCAGAAGATCGAGCGGGCGGCAGAGGCCGCCGGCAAATCGCCACAGCAATATGCAGATGAGATCTCTGGAGAATTCCGAGCTCTGTGGAAGCGGATGGGGATTTCCAACGATGACTTCATCCGCACGACCGAAGAGCGACACAAGAAACGCCTGCAGGAACTGTTCCGCCGCATTGGCGACAACGGGTACATATACAAGGGCACCTACACGGGACAATACTGCGTCTCTGACGAACTCTATGTCGATGGCGCGCAGCCGGGTGATCCCTGCCCGATTTGCGGGCGCATCACCGAAACCGTCCAGGAAGAGAATTACTTCTTCAAGCTCTCGGCATTTCAGGACAAACTGCTCGAACTTTACGCGAATCCTGACTTCATCAGGCCCGAGACACGACGCAATGAAGTGATCTCGTTCGTTCGGTCAGGGCTACGCGATCAGTCGATCAGCCGCTCGACCTTCTCATGGGGCGTTCCTGTTCCGGACGATCCCAAGCATGTGATTTACGTCTGGTTCGATGCGCTGGCCAACTACATCACCGCGATTGGTTATGGCTCGACTCATGCGGGCGCCCAAGAGGCGTTCAAGAAATACTGGCCCGCTGATGTACACATGATCGGGAAGGAAATTGTGCGGTTCCATTGTGTGTACTGGCCGGCATTTTTGCTGGCGGCGGGATTGCCGCTGCCTAAAGCGATCGTGGCGCACGGTTGGCTGCTGTTTGAAGAAAGCAAGATGTCGAAATCGCGCGGCAACATCGTGCGAACCGAGACCATCCTCGACGTGCTTGGAGCAGATGCGCTGCGCTATTTCCTGTTGCGCGAAGTGGTGTTTGGACAGGATGGATCGTTTTCGTTCGATGCACTGGTGCAGCGCTACAACTCGGACCTGGCCAACGGCATTGGAAATCTCGCCAGCCGCACCTTGACGATGATCAACCGGTACTTCAAAGGCGAAGTGCCGTATCCGTCGCCTGGGGCAGCGAAGACGGCTGCCGACGATGTGGTGGCGGAAACTGCGCGGAAGACGATCCGAGAGTTCTCGACACTGTTCGATCAGTTTCAGTTCTCCCGTGCATTGGAAACGGCATGGGGCCTAGTCGCGACGGTCGACAAATACATCGTCGAGAACGAGCCCTGGTCGCTGGGGGAGAAACAAGACGATGAGAGCCGGGCGCGCCTGGCGACAGTTCTGTACACGTCAGCCGAGGCACTACGGATTGCGACGGCGCTGGCTCACCCGGTCATTCCTGATGCGACGGCGAAGATCTGGCAGCAGATGGGACTGGGTGACATCAAGAGACTTGACCTAAACCAACTCACTTGGGGGCAGTTGCCCCTTGGCACCAAACTTGGAGACGTCAGCCCAGTGTTCCCGCGCGCCGACAAGAGCGCCGTTGAAAGGATGCAACGGATGGAAGATCAGCAACGCGGGCCGGTTGTGGAAGTAAAGGAACCGGCCGCCCCCGCAATTTCGCCAGCAAAACCGACAAGCGCAGCGGCATCCGTCGCCACAACCGACGGCAAGATCGCGATTGACGACTTTGCCAAGGTTGACTTGCGAGTAGGACTTGTTAAAGTCGCCGAGCGCGTGCCGAAGTCGGACAAGCTTTTGCGGCTGGAAATCGATATTGGAACGGAAGTGCGGCAAGTGCTTGCCGGCATCGCCGAGGCTTATGCACCCGAAACGCTCGTCGGCAGAAAAGTGGTGATCGTTGCGAATCTGGCTCCGAGAAAGATGCGTGGGCTGGAGTCCAACGGCATGATTGTCGCCGCGTCGCTCGAGGGTGGCAAGCCAGTGCTAGCTAGCTTCCTGGAGGATGTGCCTATCGGCGCAAGACTGAAATAGCCAGAAGCGAAGCCGAGCTTTGCTCGGCGGACAGCCGAAGGCGGCTGTCCCCACATAAACCGAACTAAAATGTTCGTTGACTCTCATGCACATCTCGACGGCAAGCAGTTTGACTCCGACCGGGAGCAGGTGATTGCGCGTGCCCGCGAGGCTGGAGTCGTCACGATGGTCGCCATCGGCAACGGCGATGGTCCTCCGGAACTCGATGCGGGAATTCGGCTGGCCGAGAAATATCCGTTCATGTACGCGACGATCGGGATTCATCCCCATGAGGCACGACTCGCTTCCGATCACGCGTATGCCGAGATGGAGCGACTGGCGCGACATCCGAAGGTGATTGCCTGGGGAGAGATTGGACTCGACTATTACTACGACCACTCTCCGCGCGACACGCAAAAGGAAGTTTTCACTCGGCAGATGGAGTTGGCAAGCGCGGCGAAGCTGCCGATCGTGATTCATTGCCGGCCTTCGGACAACAGCGAAAACGCCTGGGATGACTGCCTGCCACTAATTCAAGAACAGTGGGCTCCGAAAGGGATTGGCGGCATCCTGCATTGTTTCACCGGAAACTGGCGGCAGGCGAAGCGCGCCCTGGATATGGGATTCATGATCTCGTTTGCCGGCAATGTGACGTTCCCGAAAGCGCAGCAGATTCGCGACGCCACTCTAGAAGTTCCGCTCGACCGGATGTTCATTGAAACTGATTGTCCTTATCTGGCTCCCGTCCCGCACCGCGGCAAGCGGAACGAACCCGCATATGTGAAAGAAACCGCCCGCAAGATTGGAGAACTGCGGGCTCGATCGATGGACGAAGTCGGTGAGCAGACCGCCCGCAATTTCTACGATTTTTTCAAAATCTCTGAAACCGCTGAAAACAAAGTTCCCACGCCCTGAATCCCAATTTCTGTTAACCTCTGATTACGATTCCCTTCTTTCAGAAAGATTAGAAATGTATGCCCGATAACAGCTTCGACGTCGTCAGCAAGGTCGATGTGCAGGAGGTCGCCAACGCCATCCAGCAGGCGTTGAAGGAGATCCACACGCGCTTCGACCTCAAGGATTCGAAGTCCAATATCGAGCAGGAAAAAGATGCCATCGTGCTGCACTCCGCGGACGAATACAAGTTAAAGGCGGTCAATGACATCCTGCAGCAGAAATTGGTGAAACGCGGAGTGTCTCTGAAGGCTCTAACCTATGGGCCGGTGGAGCCCGCTGCGGGCGGGACGGCAAAACGCCGCGTCACCATGCAGCAAGGGATCGCCATCGAGAAAGCCCGGGAAATCGTGAAACTGGTAAAGGATTCCAAGAAGAAGGCTCAGGCCTCCATTCAGGGCGACCTGGTGCGCATTAGCGGCAAGGATCGGGACACGCTACAGGACGTGATCCAGTTGCTGAAGGGGCACGATTTCGGAATCGATTTGCAGTTCGTAAATTACAGAACGAACTAAAGCGGACCTCGGGCCTCGGACCTTGGGCGTCAGGCTTGAGAAATCTTAGGCTTTTGAGGTCCGAGGGCTGCAGTCTGAGGTCTGGTTATCTTGAGCGCGCCTGCCCCCATTAACGGCAAAGAAGTCTTCGATCTGCTGCGGGACGACCTCGTCTCCCTCGAAGACGAGTTTGGCCGAGATACTGTCTCTAACGTAGGGGCGATCACCGAAATCGGCGAGTACTTGCGCGCGGGCGGCGGCAAGAGAATCCGGCCGGCCTTGCTGCTGCTTTCCGCGAAGCTGATGAACTATCAGGGAAGCGGTGCGGTACGGTTGGGCGCAGTCGTCGAAATTATTCATACGGCTACGCTGGTTCACGACGACATTATTGACGAGGCGAAGACCCGCCGCGGACGCCCGGCGGCTAACACACAATGGGGGAATTCCAAATGTGTGCTCGCCGGCGATTGGCTCTACATGCAGGCTTTCAAGATCGCCGTGCAGGAGCGTAATTTTCGCATTCTCGACACGCTGATCGAACTCACCCAGCAAATGGTCGAGGGCGAGTTGCTGCAAATGGAAAAGCTCGGCAAGTTGATCACGCTGGACGAACATTTCGACCTGATCTTCCGCAAGACAGCATGCCTCTTTTCGGTCTGCATGCGGCTGGGAGCGATCCTGGGCGGGGCTACTCCCGAGCAGGAAACTGCCCTTGGCAAGTATGGTCATGACCTGGGAATGGCCTTCCAGATCGTCGACGACGTGCTGGATCTGACCGCGTCGGAAGAGGTGCTTGGCAAACCGGTGGCGAGCGACCTTCGCGAAGGCAAGGTCACTATGGCCGTGATTCATTCCCTCGAGCGCTGTACGGCCGAAGAACGCGGCAAAATCGAGACCATCCTGAAGGATCGGGCTTTTAATGGTGCAACCCACGCCAATATCCTCGAAATCCTGCTGCGCTACGGATCGCTAGAAGCGGCAACGTCTCGCGCGGCACAGTACGCGGAATCTGCCCGTAAATCAATCTGTTTCTTCCCGGATTCTGAGATCAAACGGGCCCTGCTATGGGCACCAGAATTTGTGGTAGCAAGGGAAAAGTAGGTAACCCAGGGGCCAGCGGTCAGGGGTCAGGGGCCAGAACTAGATACGAACGTTTTGAACCTGCCCCCCTGATCCTCCCAGCTGATCCAAGCCCGAAGATCTATTGCCTGCCCCCTTGTCCCTAGCCCCTGTTCCTTGTGATTCTGAGCACAGAAATTCAAAAGTCTGGCCCTTGATTGCCGTCACTTTCGTGGGTGACGAGTGCTACTGACAATCCGGTCAATCCGCTTCAAAATGCGCCCAGTTGATGGGAGTGTCCGTTCGAGCGGAAGGCTAACGAGACGCACTGGCATGCGAGTGGGGCACACAGGTGACCCACCTCTCCCCTGGGCACCTGAGAAAGGCAGGGCGCCGGGGGCCTTGTCCGCAGGGATAACCTATCAACGACGAGATGGCGGCTGCAGTCGAAGCTTGAGACGAAAGGCGCCTAGCTTTTTCGACGCGCCGGGCCCGACAGGGCCGGACAGACTTCGAGTGCAAGCCGCGGTCTTGCTCACCCCGTAGAGGAAAGCCTTCCTGAGAGACTCGCTCCTCGCACTCCTGAGCCGGACGGCCTCCATCGGAACCGTCCGGCTTTGTTTATACTGATTCCTTTGCGGTTCAGGCGAATCAAACCTCTCAATTGCTATGAATGTGCTGCTTGCAACTATCGGACGCCACGGCTATGCCCTGACGTTCGCTGTATTACTGGCTGAAACGGTCGGTCTGCCGTTACCTGCATCGATAGCGCTGGTTGCCGCCGGAGCGGCGGTGGCATCGCACACACTGTCGGCTACCGGCGTGGTTCTCGCCGCGCTCCTCGGCCTTATGGTCGGCGATATCTGGCAGTTCTGGCTGGGACGCTATACCGGCTGGGCCTTGCTCGGGTTCCTCTGCCGGCTTTCGATGAATCCCGAGACTTGCATCCTTCGGTCGGCAGAATCGTTCTACAAGCGCGGCAAGGCTACGCTCGTCGTTGCCAAGTTCATTCCGGGCGTCAATACGATGGCAGCCCCGCTGGCAGGCAGCATGAAGATGCGCTTTGGACAGTTTTTGAGCCTCGATTTTGCCGGGGCGCTTCTGTACACGATCACCTACCTCCTCATCGGCTATGTCTCGCGCGACTTTCTTGCGGCAACGTTGAACAGCATCCATGCTGCCGGGCGGGTGATGGAGGGAGTCGTAGTTGTTGCCCTGGTGGTTTACGTGATCTACCGCATTATGCAGTACCAGAAATACCGCGAGTATGATTTTGTCCCACGGATTCACGCTGGAGAACTCACCGCGCGCTTAGCGGCCGGCGAAGGGGATCGTCTTCAGATTGTCGATGTCCGCAGCCACGGCTACTACGATGTCGGCGCCGAGCGGATACTTGGCTCGATCCGTATCGAGCCCAACAACCTTGAGGAAGAGATCAAGAATCTTCCCAAAGACAAGGACATTTATCTCTACTGCACTTGAGCGCGCGAAGCCACGAGCGCCCGGGTGGCGCACCTACTGATGGACAAGGGATTCAACACGTTCGTAATCGTTGGCGGTCTCGCTGCCTGGCGCAAAGCCGGAGGCCATTTCGAGTCGGTGCCGAAGAATGATCTGGTGAAGCTGCCCACCTTCAGTTAATGCTGTTCATTAAGCTCCGAACTGTCGCAGGTGATGGTCGAGGTGTTTGTACATGCCGCGACTCCACTCGCTGGGAGTCAAGGCTCCAAAGAACGGATGCGGGTGACGGGTACACTTTTCCTCGCCGCCCTGGTGGAACTCCCGTACACAAATCTTGAGCCGTTCCTGCTCGCGGGCGAAATCCCGCGTGTCACTGATGACCAGGTTTTTGTCGGTGGGATTATTCCTGGAGAATGGCTTCTCGTTGGTGTAGATCGGCCTCACAAGAGGACCGATGATCCGGCCAATCAGCATGCGCGGCGGATTCAGTTTTCCCGATGCCATGTCGAGCGCCCCGGAACAATGCGCCATCATCTGCGCCACATCCATCTTTCCCCACTGGCGCTGCGCCGCGGGTTGCAGGTTGCCGATACGCCCGATTACCTCGTTGATCGTTTCCTTCTCGAATAAGTTCTTCATATGACCGCTCCTGAGAGTGCCCTGAATCGCCCAGAATCATAGCACTCCGCGGGATCCCTGCTCGCGCAAGGCAAGAGTACAATGACCGCGGCTTTGGAATGACAATCCTGCCTCTCGAAGGCGGTACGCTGCGCCGACCGAACCTGCAGTCTCGTCCGGCAGACGATCCCCGGATGAATCGGGTCCTTTTTCTGCTTGGGCTCTCGGTGCTGATCAACTACATTGACCGCAGCAATCTGTCGATCGCCGCGCCTCTGATCAAAGACGAATTGAACCTTTCCGGAGCGCAACTTGGTACGCTGCTGGCGGGATTCTTTTACACCTACGCATTGTTGCAGATTCCGGCGGGTTGGCTCGTGGACCGCTTCGACGCGAAGTGGGTTTTCGGGTTGGGTTTTTTCATCTGGTCCGCATCCACAGCGGTTACGGGATTGCTTCACGGGTTTGCCGCACTGCTCATCGCCCGCGTCGTTCTCGGTATAGGAGAATCAGTTGCCTTTCCTGCGTATGGCAAGATTATTGGCACCCATTTTCCGGAGAGCCGCCGCGGGTTCGCGAATGCGGTCGTGATTACAGGTTTGGCCCTGGGCCCTGCGCTGGGGATGCTGATCGGAGGCAATGTCGTCGACAGATTTGGGTGGCGGCCATTTTTTCTCGTGCTGGGCATGGCAGCATTACTGTGGCTTCCACCCTGGTGGGCCCGGATGCCGCGATCGACCCCGCAGCCGAAGCGAACGCCTAGGGGGAGCACGGGAGTGCTTGCCATCCTGAAGCAGCGTTCTGCATGGGGAACGTGTCTGTGCCAGTTCAGTTTCAACTATGCATCCTACTTTCTGGTTACCTGGCTGCCTTTCTATCTCACCCGTGGACGGAATCTGTCGATGAGCCAGATGGCTCGAGTAGGTGGTCTTGTGTATCTCCTGTTCGCGGCATCGGCGACCATTTTTGGAAAGCTGTCGGACCGCTGGGTCATAGCGGGCGCGTCTCCCACCACCGTTCGCAAGTCGCTGGCCACCGCTGGAAACATGGGCATGGGCACATTTCTAGCGTTGTCAGGGATTGCGCCCGATGGCCTGCTCGTTCCAACTCTGGCACTGGCCGGGGCATTCATGGGAGTGTCGTCCTGCAACATCTGGGCTATGACTCAGACCCTGGCCGGGCGCGAGGTGGTGGGTCGTTGGACGGGTGTGCAGAACTTCCTGGGGAATTTCGCAGGCATCGTGGCGCCAATACTGACGGGATTTTTACTGGACCGCACCGGACATTTCTACTGGGCCTTCTTCATCACCGCCGCGGTGGTGTGGTTGGGCGCCATCAGTTGGGTGTTCATCGTGGGCCCGATCGAACCAGTCGACTGGACTCCGCATCCGCAAGTCGCGTAATACACTGCTTTCATGGGAAAGGAAATCGAGATCAAGTTTCGCGTAGACGATCTGCGGGCTCTGGCTCGCAAGCTGAGGGCTGGGGGTTTCCGCCTGAAAACTCCGCGAACCCACGAGATGAATACGCTGTATGACTTGCCCGGCGGGGTGTTGCGCCGCAGGAAGGAACTGCTGCGGCTGCGGGAATACGGTTCCTCATGGACCCTCACGCACAAAAGTGGAAGTAAAGTCGGCCGTCACAGCAGCCGTAGGGAGTTGGAAACAGGAGTCGGCAATGGCAAGAGGATGGATGCGATCCTGCACGCGCTGGGGTATTCAGCGTCGTTCCGCTATGAGAAGTTTCGGGCCGAGTGGACGGATGGTAAGGGACAGGTTGTGGTGGATCACACTCCGATCGGAGATTTCTGCGAGATCGAAGGCCAGCCGCGATGGATTGATTCGACGGCGGAAAAGCTAGGAGTCTCGAGGGAAGACTACATCATTAAGAACTACGCAACCTTGTTCGCAGAGTGGAAAGAATCGACCAAGAGCAATACCCGAGAAATGACATTCTTGGCACTGAAGAAGTAATTCGAGGGTGTTCCACCCTCGTCCCTCCGCATTTTGGAGGAACAGGGTGGGGATTTTGATTTCAGTCGGGGTCCACAAACCCAAAGTCAAAAACCCCACCCTGTCGCCAAAGCCGCGACAAGGGGGCACCCTCTGGGTTCATCGCACCTTAAGCGCCGTGGCACTTCTTGTACTTCTTGCCTGAACCGCAGGGACACGGGTCGTTACGGCCGACCTTTTCCTGGCCGCGCACCACCTGCTGCACCTGTTGTGCCTCGCCGCCACCGGCCATCCGGGCCTGCTCCAACTCGCGGCGCTTGCGGCGCATGAAAGCTTCTTCGAGTTCATCGGCGGATGTCGAGACCATACGCGGCGGACGGCGGCCATTGCCATCGCCACCACGCTGCGCGGGAACATCGGACTCGGGTCCCTGACCCGCTGGTGAACTAGGTGTCGCAGCGGGCCCAGCCTCGGTAGGCCGCTCCAGAATCTGCATCAGGTAGAGATACCGGACCGTGTCTTCCTGGAAGCGCTGCATCATCGCTTCGAACATCTCGAAGGATTCTTTCTTGTACTCGACCAGAGGATCGTGCTGCCCATAGCCGCGCAGGCCGATGCCTTCCTTCAGGTGATCCATGCTCAGCAGGTGATCTTTCCACTGCTGGTCGATCACGCTGAGCATGATCATGCGCTCGTGATGGCGCATGGCGTCCGGTCCGATGAGCTTTTCCTTGGCTTCGTAGCGCTCTTTCAGCTTGCCAAAGATCGCGTCGCCGAGTTCGCCGCGATTCAGGTTCTCAGCACTTACCCCCTCTGCGATGAAGTCGACCCCAAAGCGAGTGAAGATCGCATCCTTCAGGCCCTTGATATTCCAGTCGGCAACGTGAGCCTTCTCCGGGCAGTACTCTTCGAGTTGCTCCGCAAGAATTGCCGCAACGTAGTCCTCAAGTATGAGTTCTTTCTGATCGGTGCCCTCGAGCAGACGCCGTCGCAGGCCGTAAACGGCCTCGCGCTGCTTGTTCATCACGTCGTCGTATTCGAGCAGGTGTTTGCGCGACTCGAAGTGCTGCGCTTCGACAGCTTTCTGTGCGGTCTCGATGCGGCGCGTGATCATCCTCGACTCGATCGGCACGCCCTCTTCCATGCCCAGGCGCTGCAGCAGAGTCGAGACCCACTCTTTCGCGAAGATGCGCATCAGGTCATCTTCAAGAGCGAGATAGAAACGCGAAGATCCGGGATCGCCCTGGCGTCCCGCACGTCCTCGCAGCTGGTTATCGATCCGGCGTGACTCGTGGCGCTCGGTACCGAGAATGTGCAATCCGCCGACCGCGATGACTTCCTCATGCTCCACGTCGGTCTGCTTCTTGTAGCGCTGGAAAGCTTCGGCCCACTTGTCCGTCGGAACCGTGTATTCGTTCCCGTTGTAATAGAAGACGGAAGTCTGTCCGTCTTCCTGCGGGCCTTCGATCTTGCCCTGAGCCACGCGCAACTGCTGCGCAATTCCCTTCTTGACCATTTCCTGCTTGGCCATGAACTCGGGATTGCCACCGAGCAGAATGTCGGTACCGCGGCCGGCCATGTTCGTTGCGATGGTTACTGCGGCTTTGCGTCCTGCCTGCGCGACGATCTCCGCTTCACGCTCGTGGAATTTGGCGTTGAGCACCACGTGCTTGATGGCTTTCTTCTTCAGCAGTTCGGAAAGCCGCTCGGATTTTTCGACGGATGTGGTGCCGACCAGTACCGGCTGGCCTTTTGAGGCCAGTTGCTGGATTTCGTCGGCCGCCGCAAAATACTTCTCTTTCTCGGTGCGGTAGACGATATCTGCATTCTCGATACGGCGCATCTCCTTGTTCGTCGGGATGACGACGACTTCCAGTTTGTAGATCTTGTCGAACTCGGTCGCTTCCGTCTCGGCTGTACCCGTCATGCCGGCCAGCTTCTTGAACATGCGGAAGTAATTCTGAAAGGTAATCGTGGCCAGGGTCTGATTTTCACGTTCGATCTTGACATTTTCTTTGGCTTCAATTGCCTGATGCAAGCCGTCAGACCAGCGGCGGCCGGGCATCATGCGTCCGGTGAACTCGTCGACGATGATCACTTCTCCGTCTTTGATCACGTATTCCACGTCGCGGCGATAGAGCGCGTGAGCCTTAATTGCGGTCTCAACGTGATGCTTTGTGCCCCAGTTCTCCGGATCGGCGATGTTGCCAATCCCAAGCAGCTTTTCCACCTTCTCCCAGCCCGAGTCCGAGACCGTGATATTACGGTGCTTCTCGTCGATCACGTAATCGTTGGTGAGAACTTTCCTTTGCGGGTCGTCTCCAACTCGAGCAAGCTCGGTGAGCATCTCGTCCCGCTGCTCTGGAGGAATCTCTCCGGCCTCGAGTTGCTGGCGCAGTTCGTCGGGGCTCAACTCCTCGCCGCGCACCAGCTTCGGGATGATTCGGTTGACGATGTAGTACTTGTCGGTGGATTCCTCGCTTGCGCCCGAGATGATGAGCGGCGTACGGGCCTCGTCAATCAGGATGGAGTCGACTTCGTCCACGATGGCGTAGTTGTGCCCGCGCTGCACGCAATCCCTGATGTCGAACTTCATGTTGTCGCGGAGGTAGTCGAAGCCAAATTCGTTGTTGGTCCCGTAGGTGACGTCCGCTGCGTAAGCGGCGCGGCGCTCTTCATCATCGAGATCGTGCACAATGACACCAACGCTCAATCCCAGAAAGCGATACAGCCTGCCCATCCATTCGGAGTCGCGCTTGGCCAAGTAGTCGTTGACGGTAACGACATGCACGCCCCGGCCGCTCAGGGCATTGAGGTACACCGGAAGGGTGGCAACCAGCGTTTTACCTTCGCCGGTCTTCATTTCCGAAATCGTACCGTTATGCAGGACCATGCCGCCGATCAACTGCACGTCAAAATGGCGCATGTTAAGCACGCGGAGTCCGGCTTCGCGGACTACGGCGAACGCTTCGACCAGAATCTCGTTCAGCACTTCCTGCAGCGCTTGGTACTGCTCCTTTTCCGTCCGTTTGATGCGGTCAAAATCGTCTTCGTCATCTTCCGCAGCTGCCGTTGCGCCACTTCCCGTCGGAGGATTCCCGTTGCTCCCTCCCAGCTGATTCAGCCGTTCCTGGATGCGCTTCCGGAATTCGTCCGTCTTGGCTCGCAATTCGGCGTCCGAGAGCTTCTGCATCTCGGGTTCGAGCGCGTTGATGGCCTGTACGTCGGGCCTCAGCGCCTTGATGACGCGCTCGTTCTTCGTCCCAAAAACCTTACCTAGCAGTCTGTTAATCAACCGGAAGTCCTTCAGAGGGCAGAGTACGCCCGGATACTATCTCTAGAAGCCTAGCACATTCGATGCACCAGAGTTCCAGCGGGACTTTCGAAGGGCCGGCCGATATAATGCTACCCAGGACAAAGGGGGCTCCATGACTCGACGCCTCTGCTCACTTCTGGTTCCGCTTCTTCTCCTCATCTCCGCGGCCAACGGAAAAGACAAGCATAAGCCGACACTTCCGGAATACGTCTTGCGAGCACAAACCGTGCGGGTGGTCATTGATCCCAACGCCGGCGAACCTCTCGATCAACCGCAGGCCAACGCCCTCGCCCGCGAGAATGTCGAAAAGGCGCTGATGGAATGGGGACGTTTTCGGCTCATGCTCGACGGGCAAGAATCAGACCTCGTCATCGTGATTCGCACCGGCGATGGCAGGGTCTCACGGCCCACCATGAGGGGTGGACCGATCGATCAGCGTCCGGGCATCGGACAGTCCACTGATAGTAACATCCGCATTGGAGGGCAGCAGGGGCAGCCTCCACCGCTAGGTGGGCCTGGCAGTTATCCGCAGGACCAGCGACCGCGAATGGGCACCGAGATTGGGCCGAACGAGGACTCGTTCGAGGTTTATCGCGGAGGGATGGATGATCCTCTCGACTCGCCGCCGGTCTGGCGCTACATCAAGCGGGACTGTCTGCGCCCGACCCCGCATGTTCCTGCGGTGGAAGAATTTCGCAAGGCTATGGCCGACGCCGAAAAGCCGAAGGTACCGAAGAACCCATAAGTCGGCCGCTGACGAATAACGTAGTCTGCAGAACACTGCGTCCGTGTGCCTTTTTCCTGTAATATTCCCCACGACCCATGCCCACGTTCTACGACCGTTTTCTGGAGTGCGCCCAGCGCTGGCCTAACAACGTCGCACTCGAACTCCAACGTCGCGACCACCTCGAAAGCTGCACCTACGGCGAACTGCAAGGCTGGGCCCAGTCTATCGGGCGCTGGATCACGGAAAACAATTTCACTCCCGGATCGCGGCTCGCGATCCTTGCCGACAACCACCCGCGATGGGTCGCGACTTACCTCGGCATCATCGCCTCTGGCTGCGTTGCGGTCCCGCTGGATACGGCCTTGCATGACGACCAGGTTGTAAAACTTCTGAAAGACAGCGGGACTTCTGCGGTATTCGTAGACGTGAAGCATGTTCCGGTCACACGGCGGGCCGTCAGTGAACTAAGTGTCGGCCTGATCCTGACCGACCCTGACCGCATGACCGCTGACACTGGCCGCGATCGTTTCCTCGCCAATCTGCCGGAGATATTCAAGGCAGGTCCGGGCTGGTTCAAGCCGGTGGCGGTGAAGACCGACGACCTGGCTTCCCTGCTCTACACGTCCGGTACGACAGCCGATCCCAAGGGCGTGATGCTGACGCACGGCAACTTCCTTGGCGAAGTAGATGCCGTCTTCAACTGGGTCGACATCGGACCAAACGATGCGCTGCTCGGCGTCTTGCCCCTATTCCACGTGCTGGCCCTGATGGCGAACTTGCTCCTGCCGCTGGTCAAGGGCTCGCGAGTGGTATATCTGGAAACCCTCAACACCAGCGAGCTGCTGAAGGCGCTCCAGGAGCGAAACATTACAGCTTTTGCCGTCGTGCCGCAGTTTTTCTATCTGATTCACGAGCGTATCTTTCAGGAGATTAAGAAGCGTGGCCCGCTTACGCAGAAAATCTTTGCCGCGATGGTGCTGCTCAATCGCACATTGCGGAAGGTAGGCGTCAACGCGGGGCACATTTTCTTCGGCAAGATTCATCATACCCTTGGCCCCAAAATGCGCTACCTCGCGACTGGGGGATCGCGCTTCGATCCGGCAATCGCACAGGATTTCTATGATCTCGGCATCGACGTGATGCAGGCTCTGGGACTGACTGAGACGGCCGCCGCGATCTACGTCAATACCCCGAACGACATTGTCATCGGTTCATGTGGCAAGGCCATGAAGGGCGTTGAGGGCAAGATCGTTGACCCAAAGCCGCAGGAAGAGGGAGGCGCTGCCGTGGGCGAACTGGCGGTCCGTGGACCTGTCGTGATGAAGGGATACTGGAACCGTCCGGATGCAACGGCGGCGGTCATGAAAGACGGATGGTTCCTCACGGGCGATCTCGGGTATTTCGACTCGAAAGGCCATCTCTTTCTTACTGGACGCAAGAAGGAAGTCATCGTCCTAAGCAACGGCAAAAACGTTTACCCGGAAGAGATCGAAGCGCACTACCTGAAGTCCCCGTTCATCAAGGAAATTGCCGTGATGGGACTGGAAGGCAAGCCGGGCGAGGAACGCGACCGCCTGCACGCAGTTGTCGTTCCTAACTTCGACGAACTCAGGAAGCGCAAAATCGTCAACGCCAAGGAAGTCATCCGCTTCGATATTGAAGGGCTTTCGCCACAGATAGCGACGACAAAGCGCATCAGCAGCTACGAGATCTGGCAGGACGATCTGCCCCGCACGACCACGCGAAAGATCAAGCGCTTCGAGGTTCAGAAGCGCGTAAAGGCAAATCCGGCCAAGAAAGTGAGTGACGATTCCGAACTGCCGGTGGAAAAACCTCTTACTCCGGAAGAGACAACCTGGCTGGAACAGCCTGACGTCCAACGTGGCCTCAAAATCGCACGCGAAAATTCGCACTCTGCTGCGCCGAATCTGCGGCCCACCAGCAGCCTGGAACTCGATCTCGGACTCGACTCCATGCAACGAGTCGAGGTGCTCAGCCGCCTGGAAGAGGAACTGGGCGGCAATGTTGAAGAATCTCGACTTGCAGAGATCTATACCATTCGGGACCTGATTGACGCGGTCCTGGAGAGTGCAGCGAACAGGGACGGAAAGCCAGCGGCGCGGCCCACCTTCGCCGGATGGAAAGCCATTCTGGCCGAAGACCCCGACGACCCAGAAGTCTTGGAGTTGGCGCGTCCTAGCCGTTTCAAAACCACGTTCTGGTCTCTGGTGTTTCGGCTGGTGCAGGTCGTCTCGCTCGATCTGTTCGATCTGAAGGTAAGCGGTATTGAGAAACTGCCAAAGAGAGGCCCTTACCTTCTTTGCTCGAACCACCAGAGTTACCTCGACCCGGTTGTACTGGCGAGCGCATTGCCGGCGGATCTGTTCCAGCGGCTTTTCGCCGTCGGGACAAGTGAAATCTTCGGTGAAGGATTCATGCGCCGGCTAGCACGCTCTCTCAATGTCATCGTGGTCGATCCCGACGCGAATCTGGTTTCTGCCATGCGGGCCGGAGCATTTGGCCTCCGCAATGGAAAGGTGCTGATTCTGTATCCGGAGGGCGAACGATCCATCGACGGCACGCCTCGCATCTTCAAGAAAGGCGCGGCCATCCTCTCCATACACCTGCAGGTACCGATCGTTCCGATCGCGATTGAAGGCTTTTACGAAGCTTGGCCGCGCAACCAGTCGTTTCAGGGATTCAAGCCCCTGAAGATTTTGTTTGGAGATCCCATCGTGCCTCCCGCAGAAAGCGAGGCATCAGAAGAAGCCTACGCGAAACTCACCGCGGTGATGAAGTCTCGTGTCGTGACCATGTGGGAAGGTCTTCGCAAGAACGCCTGACGGTTTCACGCGCGGTAACATTCATTGCTGTTCACCCTACTTCGCGCGCGGATGCGTCCGGTCGTAGACCTGCAGCACGTGCTTCATGGAGAGTTGGGTATAACGCTGGGTTGTAGCCAAGCGCTCATGACCGAGCAGTTCCTGGATTGCGCGCAGATCGGCGCCTTCTTCCAGCATGTGCGTGCCGAAAGCATGCCGCAGGGTATGAGGATGAACATCGGGAGACAGGCCCTTCGAGACCGCAATCTTCTTGATGATGCGCCCCACGCTGCGCGTCGTGAGCCTCCCCCCGCGCTGGTTGATCAACAGCGCGTTGGAATTCTTGCGCTTCTCGGACAGTAGTGTCTGCCGAACTTGAAGATAAGCGGGCAGCGCGCTCTTCACGGAATCGCCAAACGGAACGTAGCGTTCCTTCTTCCCTTTCCCGCGAATCAGAATGGCCTCTGCGCTCAGGCGAATGTCGTCGAGGTTGATTCCGGTTAGCTCCGAGTTGCGCATCCCGCAACCGTAAAGCAATTCCAGCATGAGCCGGTCGCGCTCCGGGAAAGCCGCCGTCTCGGGCATTTTGCCATCGAGCACGAAATTCATCTCTTCGATCGTGGGCACGCGCGGGAGTTTCTGTGGCAGCTTCGGCGTGGCGACCAACTTGGCGGGATTCTGGTCAACCTCGCCTTCCTGCGCCAGCCATCGATAGAGCGAACGTACAGCAGCCAGAGAACGAGCCACGGATGTTTTGCTCAGGCCCTGTTCATAAAGCTGAGAAAGAAATCCGCGAATCGCGATGTGGTCGATCTGCTTCCAGTTGCGAGGCCCGGCGTAGGCGGTGAAATTCGCCAGATCGCCGGTATAGGCCTTGATCGTGTGTGGCGAGGAATTTTTCTCGCGCAGATGGCGGAGAAAGTCTGCGACAGCCTTTTCGACGATGGTCCGGGTTGTGGTCATAGTTTAATTCTGATTTCAGATTTGAGATTTCAGATTGCAGATTTCAAAATCCGGTCTCGATATGATTCACAATCTAAAATCTGAGATATAACTCTGCAATCAGAAATCCGCTACCTCGCCTTCGCCCTGGGATGATGCTTCCGATACACACTACGCAGCCGATCCAGTGCGAGATGGGTATAGACCTGGGTCGTAGAAATATCAGCATGGCCAAGAATCGTTTGCACCGTGCGCAGATCCGCGCCATTCTCGACCATGTGTGTGGCGCAAGAATGTCGCAGCATGTGAGGAGACGCATGCCTTCCCGAAGCCGCCGACGCCTGCCCAACCATCTGCCAGATGCGTTGTCGGGTCAGCTTGCGACCGCCCTTTGCGATAAACAAAAACGGTGATGTCCCCGATATCGGAGCGCTCATTGCATTTGTCATCCTGAGCGGAGTTGTCCGAAGCGAAGCGGAGGACAACGGAGTCGAAGAATCCCTACCCTTCTTCCCTTCCCCTCTGGCAGGCTTCAACAGCTTGGCCCGCGCCTGAGCTAGGTACTCTCTCAGCGCATCCTGTGCCGGCTTTCCTAAGGGCACAATGCGCTCCTTATCGCCTTTGCCGCGCACCAGCATGTAGCCCGCTTCCAATTTCAGGTCCTCCAGCGTCGCGGTGACCAACTCAGAAACACGCAAAGCTCCCGCATAAAGCAATTCCAGGATGGCGCGATCGCGCAATGCCAGAGCCGCTGCATCCTGCCTGTCCGATTTCGACGGGTGACCGGGCGCAGCCAATGTCGCCTCGACCTCATCCCGAGCTAGAGACTTAGGCAGAACCTTCCACTGCCGCGGCGATTCGATGTTCAGCGTCGGATCATGCTCGATTCTTTTGTCGAGCAGCAGATAGCGATATAAATGCCGCAGCGCCGAAAGCTTGCGACCAACGCTCCGCCCGTCCACTCGATTCGAAAAGAGCTGCTGAAGAAACTCGCGCACGTCTTGGCGGCGTGCCGTCATCAGGAACCGCTTCCCTTTCTCGAGAAACTGCGCGAACTGTCCGATGTCGGTGGTATAGGCCGCTATCGACAGCCGCGCCAGTCCCTTCTCGATTCGCAGATAGTCGAGAAATCCCGAGAGCACGCGCGCATTGGCCTCAGAAGCCATACGAGGAGAAGTTTACTATGCGCGTTATCGGACGCTGGGAGAAGTACTCAACCGGGTGCCCGATAAGCCGGTCGTAGAGACGTAGCTTGCTACGTCTCCCTCACCACGTCACCAACCGGTAGTAAGCAAACGATGCGCCGCGCGGATCCCGCACTTCTGGTACTTATCGTAAGCGCTCGCCGCCCGGTCACGAACCTGCTCGCGATTCTCTCCCGCGATCCAACCGTCCAGCGCACTTTTGAGCGTGTACGCTTCGGGAGCCATCAGTCCGGTAGTCCACAGCAGCGGGTAAGCTCCACCGGTCCGTACCGCCTCGCCGAAAAATTGCTTGCTGGCGCACGCCAGGACGATGGCTTCACGGTGGTTTGCATCTTTCTGCTGCGGATACTGAGGAAGTTGAAAGTCCATCAGCCCATCATGACCGATGTATGCCAGAAGTGTTGCCCCGCCGTGCGCCGGCAGATTCACGACGGTACCGGGTGGTTGAACGGGCACACCGACCGCATCTGCGCCTCCCCCGGCTGCAGAATCAAGAAAATCCAAGATCGCCTGCTTAATCTCGATTCCCCGGTAGGCATCAGATATCAGATGCACATTCGCGGTTCGGTATTTGAATATGCACCGCTCAAGAATCGCCGGCTTCGGTTTTTGAACACAACTGAGCCGCTCCCACTCCGCTGAGCGCGAGAAGAATGTCTTCACGCCGTAGGCTGATCCCCACTTCAGATTCCGTTCCGCATCCTCGCCGTTGCCCAGTGTGGCTGCCACGGGAACGATCCCCTGATGCTGATTGTCGGCCAGCGCAACGAATACATGAACCGTGCGGAGTTTCGTGCCTTGAGCGTGGACGGCATGCCCCGCAAAAGCGAAAACCGATGCTACGACCGCGGCCGTCGCTCGGCGCATTAGCTGCCCTCCGGGCCGTTCACTTCCCGCAGCACTTCGACCGCGTATAGCGCTCCTTGCGGCGTTTCTTCATGCTTGAAGTACACGAACACGTTCCGCCCTTCCGCGATGTGCTGGCGGATGCGGTCCACCATTGCGCGACGCTCGTCTCCGGTGTAAGTCGGCTTGCGAAAACGATAATAGGCAAACGCTGCAGTTACAAGGTCGGGTGTGGTCCTTGTCTCCGTCTCAGCCACGCACAATCCAGCATTTGCGGATTTCAGCAGTTCCCAGGTCGCATCGCTGAACCAAGAGTCATGCCGAAACTCAAAAGCCGTCGGAACCGTACGCGGAAGAATGGCATGAAAGTCCTTGAGCAACGCCGAGTCCGCTTTGAGATTGGGGGGCAGTTGAAACAGAACTGGCCCCAGCTTTCCCGCCGCGGCGAGAGGCTCGATCGTCGCCAGGAATCGAGACAGGAACTCCTCGGTTCCCTTCAACCGCTTGATATGGGTGATGACCTGATGTGCCTTCACGCCGAGTCGAAAATGCGCGGGCGTTTCTGACAGCCAATTCTGAATTGTTGTTTCTTTTACCAGCTGACGGAAAGTGAAATTCACTTCCACTGTGTTGAGCTTGGTGGCGTAGTATCCCAGGAATTTCTTCTGGGCCAGCTT
>DATMOO010000387.1:0-69928 GCA_035568275.1 Candidatus Sulfotelmatobacter sp. | reverse complement strand
TGATCTTGCGAATCCTCTCGCAGCCGTGCAAATGGGCCTAATTTACGTGAATCCGGAAGGGCCAAATGGAAAGCCGGATCCCATCGCGGCGGCCAAGGACATTCGCGAAACATTCCGCCGTATGGCAATGAACGACGAAGAAACGGTTGCGCTGATTGCCGGCGGGCACAGCTTCGGAAAAACCCACGGCGCTGGCGATGCTGCACTGGTGGGCCCAGAGCCGGAATCCGCCAGCATCGAGGAGCAAGGCCTCGGCTGGAAGGGCAAATTTCGCTCGGGCAAGGGCGGCGACGCGATCGGCAGTGGCTTGGAAGTTATTTGGACCACGACGCCGACGAAATGGAGCAACAACTTCTTTGAGAACTTGTTTGGCTACGAATGGGAACTGACCAAGAGCCCGGCAGGTGCGCATCAGTGGAGACCGAAGAACGGCGCAGGCGCGGGTACGGTGCCGGATGCGCACGATCCGTCAAAGCGTCACGCGCCATCCATGCTAACTACTGACCTCGCGCTGCGGCTCGACCCTGCTTACGAAAAGATTTCACGGCGTTTCTACGAGCATCCGGATCAGTTCGCGGACGCGTTCGCGCGGGCCTGGTTCAAGCTGACGCACCGCGACATGGGGCCGATCTCGCGGTACCTTGACCCGCTTGTTCCGAAGGAGCCCTTGGTGTGGCAAGACCCTGTTCCTGCCGTTGATCACAAATTGATCGGGGAGAAGGACACTGCTGCTCTGAAAGCCAAGATCCTCGCATCCGGACTCTCTATCTCCCAACTGGTCACGACTGCCTGGGCGTCAGCGGCGTCGTTCCGCGGCTCCGACAAGCGCGGTGGCGCGAACGGGGCGCGCATTCGCCTCGAGCCGCAAAAGAATTGGGAAGTGAACCAGCCGGCCGCACTCGCGAAGGTTCTCAAGAAGCTGGAGGCCATCCAAAAGGAGTTCAACAGTTTGCAGTCCAACGGGAACCGAGGGAAGAAAGTCTCGCTGGCTGACCTGATCGTGCTGGGCGGTTGCGCAGCCGTCGAGGAAGCCGCGAAAAGGGCCGGGCACAAAGTGAAGATTCCCTTCTCGCCGGGGCGCACGGATGCTTCGCAGAAGCAGACCGACGTACATTCATTCGCCGTCATGGAGCCTGTCGCTGACGGTTTCCGCAACTATCTCCGCAGCGGACAGATCCTCTCGGCGGAGGAGTTTCTGCTGGATCGGGCGCAGTTGCTGACACTGACGGCTCCGGAGATAACGGTTCTCGTCGGCGGGATGCGCGCGCTGAGTGCGAACTTCGGGCAGACCAAACACGGCGTCTTCACCAACCGGCCAGAGACGCTGACGAATGATTTCTTCGTCAACCTGCTCGACATGAACACGAAGTGGGAGCCCTCGTCCACATCCGAAGGCTTGTATGAGGGGCGCGATCGGGCGACGGGCAAGGTCCAGTGGACCGGCACGCGCGTCGATCTGCTGTTCGGTTCGAACTCCCAGCTTCGGGCAATCGCGGAAGTCTATGCCTGTAACGACTCGAAGGAGGCGTTTGTGAAGGACTTCGCGACTGCGTGGAACAAAGTGATGAACCTTGATCGCTACGATCTTGCCTGATCGCGCCGAAAACGAACGCTGTCAACTTCGCGCAGTTGCTGTTGTGTGGATCGGCTAACGAGGTTGTCGCTTTTCCTGGCTTGTGGGGGGCGCATCGCGCGCCCCCGTGCCGCCTTTTCCACCACGCGCACGGTTTCATACGGCCCGGGCTTGTCGCCAAATTTCGGTCCAGCACAATCTCTATCCACTATCATGTGTTCTTGTTCCCTTCTCATCCATCCGCCTTGCGCAGTATCTTCCGCCAGCTGTGTCCGCGATGCCGATCTGCGACCATTTTCCGTTCTTCCATTTATTGGGGCTTCCCGAAAATGCATGATCGCTGTCCCGCCTGCGGCCTCCATTTCAATCGGGAGCCGGGATATTTTCTCGGAGCCATGTACGTCAGTTACGGCTTGGGCCTTGCCGTCATCTTTGTTCTTGGCGCCGCCCTCTGGGCCCTGACGGGGTGGCGTTTGGACCAGATTGCAATCTCGGCGGTCCTGTTGTTCCTGCCCTTCGCCCCCATGCTGACGTTTCTTTCGCGCGTGCTTTGGATCTATCTCGATCAGAAGATCGATCCCGAGTCCCTCTAGGAAGATTTCCGATAAGTACTGCGCCGGTGGCGTCGAATCGATTCTCTCGCACGCGTAATTGGCTAAGCGGCCGCGGAAAGCTCGGTCTCCGCGACCTTCTTTTGCACGCGAGTGTCGGCCAGGGCAATCACCTAGCGGTCAGCTGCCCATCCAAAAAACTGATAGCATGCAACGATAATTCGAATGCAACCATGTCAATACAACTATTGACGAGCCCCCACCCCCACTCTAGAGTATACAAATTACCAAGAAGATTTCTTCCAGAATGCAGCCCCTGACCTCCAACGCGAACCGGGTTCTCTGCGATGTACAACTGCGTCTACTCGCCCTTAGTGTGGCCATTCCTGGCCTGGTGCTTGCACCCCTAGGACGCGTCGGATGATACAGCCATAACAAAGAGGCATTTTCAGAAAAGGGGCCATCATCCACAAGCGATGATGGCCCTTTCGTTTTGCGGCAAAGAGTTGTATTGGGACCCTGGTCAGGAGGAGGAGAAACGTGCCAGAAACAGAACAGGTAAAAATATTCGACACGACACTGCGCGACGGAGAACAATCTCCGGGATGCAGCATGACCGCCGATGAAAAGCTACGCATGGCGCGCCAACTTGAGCGCCTGGGCGTCGATATCATCGAGGCCGGATTTCCCGTTTCCTCCGAAGGCGACTTCCATTCCGTGCAACTTGTAGCCCGTGAGATTCGTCGGCCCATAATCGCTGCCCTGGCTCGCTGTTGCCAGGCCGACATCGAACGAGCTTGGGAGGCCCTCAAAGCAGCCGCCCACCCTCGCATCCATACCTTCCTGGCCACCTCCGATATTCATCTGCATCACAAGCTCAAACTCTCACGCCGTGAATGCCTGGAGCAAGCGCGTGACGCCGTGCGTTTCGCCAAGTCACTCTGCGAAGACGTAGAATTCTCGCCGGAGGACGCTACCCGCTCCGATCGAGATTTTCTTTGCGAAGTGCTGCAAACGACAATCGAAGCCGGCGCAACCACAGTCAACATTCCCGATACCGTCGGGTTCACGGTCCCATCTGAGTTCGCCGATCTGATTCGGACCATCCGGCGGCAAGTACCCGGTATCGAGCAGATAACCGTTTCAGTGCACTGTCACAACGACTTGGGTCTTGCGGTGGCAAACTCCCTCGCTGCGGTCAGTGCCGGAGCACGGCAAATAGAATGCACAATCAATGGCATCGGAGAACGGGCTGGCAATGCCTCGCTGGAAGAAGTTGTGATGGCCATGCGCGTCCGCCCTGACCGCTACCCGTGGCGCACGGCGGTTGTCAGCGAGCAGCTATTCCCAGCGAGCCGGTTGTTAACCGAAGTCACCGGAGTGCCGGTGCAGCCCAACAAGGCAATCATTGGCCGCAACGCCTTCGCGCATGAAGCGGGCATCCACCAAGATGGCATGATCAAGAACCCGTTGACCTACGAAATCATGACTCCGCAATCAGTAGGCGTTCCCGGCACCAATCTCGTCCTGGGCAAACATTCTGGACGCCATGCCCTCGGCCTGCGCTGCGAAGAGCTCGGCTTCCGGCTTGAGAGGCATGAACTCGATCAGGTCTATCGTCATTTCGTCGCGCTGGCTGACGCCAGGAAAACTGTCGAGGACTGCCACATCCTGGAACTCATCCGGCAGATAAAAAGGGAGCATTCGCGCCCCAGCGTCACCGTAGCATCGCCACTCGCTTCCGTCATCAGCTCACACAACGATGGCCACCATCTGGATCCCAATCTTGCGCTCGAGCATCTTCTGAAGGACGATAGCCGTCGACACGCATCTTCCATGGCACTGGGGGCGCATGAAAATGAGCAGCAAGAGGACTATCTTTGGGGGGTGTAATGTCGGCCATGTCGGCACAGATACAATCACTGCCACGAATCAGTAGTCAGGGGACCTTGTAACCATGACGAAAACTGGAGCGCAGATTCTTTGGGAATGCCTGGAGCGCGAAGGAGTGACTCACGTCTTCGGATACCCCGGCGGCGCCATCCTGCCGGCTTACGATGCCCTCAAGCACAGCAAGATCCATCACGTGCTGGTGCGACATGAGCAGGGCGCCACTCACATGGCCGATGGGTACGCGCGCGCCAGCGGACAGGTAGGTGTCGCCGTGGCGACCTCCGGCCCTGGAGCCACCAACATGGTGACCGGCATCGCCACCGCGATGTTGGACTCCTCCCCCGTTGTCTGTATTACCGGTCAGGTGGGCAGCAAGCTGATCGGCTCCGATGCCTTCCAGGAAACTGACATCACCGGCATCACTCTGCCCATCACCAAGCATAATTATCTCGTGACCCATGCCGATGAACTGGCCCGCACACTGCGCGAAGCATTTTATGTTGCCCGCTCGGGCCGCCCCGGCCCAGTTCTCGTGGACATCACCAAGGATGCCCAACAGTCCTCGTGCGAGTTCGACTGGGAAGCCGCCAAGCCGCAGTTGCCAGGGTATCGTCCCGACCTCTCTCCCGCTCCCAAGGAATACGAACAGGCGCTGGAGTTGATCCACAACTCCAAGCGGCCGGTAATCCTGTTAGGTCACGGTGCAATTGTTTCTGGCGCAACGCGCGAAGTGCGCGATTTGGCCGAACGTGCTGGCATCCCGGTAGCACTCACCCTGCTGGGCCTGGGCGCGCTTCCCGCGTCTCACCCGCTCAACCTGGGCATGATGGGAATGCATGGCGAAGCCTGGGTAAACCACACCATTCAAGAGGCCGACTTGCTCATCGCTCTCGGCATGCGCTTCGACGACCGGGTCACCGGGACCTTGAAAACCTACGCGCCCAATGCCAAGAAAATTCATGTCGAGATCGATCCGGCCGAGATCAACAAGAACGTGAAGGTTGACGTGGCGCTGGTGGGCGATCTCCGGGAAGTCCTGCACGAAATATTGCCGAAAATTGAATCCATGGATCGCAGTGAGTGGCTGCATTTTATCGATGGGCTGAGAGGCGACTCCGCCGTCCGCGATATTCAGAATCTGCCGGATAGCGGCCATCTCTATGCCGCGCACGTCATCAACGATCTTTGGCGGGAGGCACGAGGCAGCAACACCGTGGTCGTGACCGACGTCGGCCAGCACCAGATGTGGGAAGCACAATACTACAAGCACGAGGAACCGCGTTCGCTGATCACCTCCGGAGGTTTGGGGACGATGGGATTTGCCCTGCCCGCTGCGATCGGGGCTAAGGTCGCGCGCCCCGAGGCCGAGGTCTGGGTAGTTGTCGGGGACGGTGGATTTCAGATGACCATGTGCGAACTCGCCACCATCGTGCAGGAGAATCTCAAAATCAACATTGCGATCATCAACAACGGCTTCCTGGGAATGGTGCGGCAGTGGCAGGAATTCTTCTACGAACGCAACTACCAGGCTACGCCGTTGCTGAATCCGGATTTCGCGAAAGTTGCCGAGGCCTACGGAATTCGGAATGCGACCGTGAAGCAACGGTCGCAGGTTGTGCCCGCAGTGCAATTGGCCCGACAGCATGATGGGCCAGTGCTGATTAATTTCCAGGTAGAGCAGGAAGACACGGTTTATCCGATGGTCGCAGCGGGAGCCGCATTGCACGAGATGATCCGGCGTCCGAGTCCGATTGTGGAGACGGCCGCGGACGAGTAATCAAAGCGACTAGCCTATATGCTGAACACATTCGTGGTGTACGTCGAAAACAAACCGGGCGTTTTGACCCGGGTGGCATCGCTGTTTCGCCGCCGCGCCTTCAATATCGACTCGCTTACCGTGGGGCGCACGGAAAAGCCAGAACTGTCGCGCATGACCATCACCATCGATGCCGACCATGACCAGGCGCGCCGTATCGAAGCCAACCTGTACAAACTGGTGAACGTGCTGCTGGTGGAAAACATCACGACCGCACCCGCGATCGTGCGCGACCTGGCTATGATCAAGGTCGCGGCCACCCACGAGGCGCGCTCCCACGTGCTGGAGCTGGCCAGTGTTTTCCGGGCGCGGGTGGTGGATGTTGCACCCGAGTCCCTGATCATCGAAATCACCGGCGGCGAAGACAAGATCGACGGTCTGCTCGAAGTGCTCCGCCCTTACGGCGTCCTCGAAATGGTTCGCACCGGAATCGTCGCCATGCGACGTGGAAACAAACCCTCCGCCGCGCTGTCATCACCGGAAGCAGCGGAGCAAGCCATGACCGATGACGATCTCTCGCAGTCAGTTTAGCGTAAGGAAGAGTCTCATTCGAAGCGGAGCCGTCTATCGGGGTCCGTTTAGAGGAATTTCCGAGGAAAAAGTCACCATTCAGTAGACCCCCTATAAAATATGGCTCCTCAGGAAGGACTCGAATCCGCCTGAAAACGTCAATACAAGGACTTACACAGCACGGACGGCACTCCAAGGACATGGAAGTACCCGTAGTTCACGTTAACTGATTGCAAAGTGATTGCAGATTTCGACGGCCTTCAGCACCAGCGAGAGCTCGCGCGCGCTGCTCGCCACAGGCGTATGATTTCTAGCGGAGTCTTTCCGGTAAATACTCAGAATTCAAAGCGTAGCGCAAACTGCATAATGCGCGGGTTGGTCAGCAGTCCGGAATAATTGCCGAACGTGCTTGCGCTCCCCAGTCCCAGGGAGTCCGAGAGTAGCGCCGACTGCGCATCGAAGCGGGCCGTGTTCGTGACGTTGAATGCCTCCCAGCGGAACTGCAGACTCTCCTTCTCGCTCCAGGGCATAAGCCAGCGTTTGGCGAGGCCGATGTCGATTCCGAAAAAGCCGTCGCCGCGAATCGGATTGCGTTGTCCCGACTCGCCCGCCCAGGCGTACGAAAAGGAATTGATCGCCAATACTCCATTGGAGAAGATATTGGGACCGGGATTCACCACACCCGCCGTCTGAGTGGGAGTGTTCAGATACACTCCGGTTTTCACGGGCCCAACCTTGTCGGCATTGCCCTCCATCTCAAAATTGGTGGGGAAGGCGCTGAAGCCGTTGTCGACCGTAACGGGGAAGCCGCTGGTCCAGCGGAACAGGCCGGAAAACTGCCATCCGCCGATGACCGCATCCATTGCGCGGTTGGCGCCGCGTCCCAACCACCGGTTGCGGCCAAAGGGAAGTTCGACAACCCAGTTGGAGTTCAGTTGGTGGGTGGCGTCGAACGAGGCCACACCCTTCTGCGCCGCCGGATTCCAGGCATTGATGATGTTGTTGTTCAATCCCAACAGGCTGCCGGTGCTGGCCGGCCCCACGCGCTCTGCGTCGGAGGAAATGTCAATCGCCTTGGAATAGGTGTAATTCAGATCGACTTGCAAGCCATGGGTCATGCGATGACGCAGCGTCGCCTGCAGGGCGTTGTAGTTGGACCACGCGATCGAACGCCAGGCGTACAGCGAACTGAACTGCTGCGCGTAATAGGAATACTGCCCGCCCGACGTGAAGTACGTTTGCCCTGGTATGTTGGCATCGGCATAGCCGTTGTAATCCAGGTTGTAAAGCGCCAGAGAGTCGTTGAAGGCGGTGCCGCAGAAAGTGTCGAAGGCGAAAATGACCGGATTCTGCGTCGTTAGCGACGATCCACCGGTGCAGCCGGTGAGTGGATAGGCGCCACCGGCGACCAGCGGCTGAATCTGATTGGTCCAGAACTGTTGCACTTTGGCCGAAACCTGGCTTGGACTAAACGATTGCGTCGGATTCGAAACTCCGGCCAGCAGCTGCGGACGGAACACCTGAGCCAGCCCTCTCTCCGCCGTGAAGTAATCAAGACCTGACTTCTTGTCGACGATGTCGAGCGGCATGGCCAGATCGTCCTGTGCCAACAGCCGGTGCGACATCCTTCCCACATAGGCGACATCCAACGTGAAACTCGAACCCAGATGGCGGCTCACCGCAAAATCCACCGTGTAGGAGTAGGGCGTCTTGAGATTCGGATCAATGCCCCACGTAATCGCGCCCAGCCCAACTGGATATTGTTGCGGGAAGCCACCCGCCGGCGGTTGTTCGATAATTGGGGTGCCCTGATAGTCAGCTTGCGGTATCGCGTTCATGCTGATGAGTCTCGGCGCAATGACTGAGGTTTCGTGGTCGGAGGGGTTGTTCAGCTGCGTGGAGAGACCGAACGACCCGTTTTGATCGAATGTGTCGACTAGGCTTTCTCCCGCCCGGTCATAGACGATACCGAAACCGCCGCGAATGCTACTTGTGCCGGTGGGTCCGAAGATT
Source organism: Candidatus Sulfotelmatobacter sp. (assembly GCA_035568275.1). Classification (GTDB taxonomy): domain Bacteria; phylum Acidobacteriota; class Terriglobia; order Terriglobales; family Acidobacteriaceae; genus Sulfotelmatobacter. Next base: position 61,572 of record DATMOO010000387.1, on the reverse strand, counting down.
TTCTCCAACCATCCTCCGGAAGGATTCGGAGACCACGCAAAGGCGACCTTAGGTCCAAAGTTCTTGGTGTCCCAGCCGTAATAGCCGTGTTTGCCGTTAGCGGGTCCGGCCCAATCATACGAAATAAGCGGCTGAGCATTGGAGGGAACGCCCTGCAGCATACCCTTACCGCGTGCATCAAACCAGTTCCCCAGATTGATGTTGGTACCCACTTGCAGCCCGTTCGTTTCCCACGGCGGAGAAAAGAGCGAGTATCTCAGTCCCAGAGTCAAGGTAAGATTCCGCCTGACTTTCCAGGTATCCTGGGCATATATCTCGTAAGAGTCTTCCCCGAAGCGGCGTGTCACCGGCGCTCCCGGCGCCAGCGTGCTGCTGTCGCGCTTGTAGTTGTACACCGCATTACCCAGCGTGATCATTCCCAGCAGACCGGTGATCGAGCTGTCATAGTTGCTGACAAACGATGAATCCACCTCTGGGTAACTATGGTTGAGCGGGTTCAGAGGATCTGTGTTGGTGGGCTGGGAGATGCCCGAGTTCAGCATCCAGTCTTGATTCGCAAAGCCGGCGCTGAAAGAATTGTTCAGATTGCTTTCCGGATTGCGCAGAAACGCCAACTGAACCCCGAACTGCCACGCATGTTTGCCGTGCACCCACGAGACGTCATCGGTGAAATTGTGAATCGGGCGCTGGAATGAAGACGAGCGGGTGATGCCCTGGTCAAAGTTCAGATAGTTCCAAGGCTGGTTCGAATCTCCCTCGATGCCTGCGCTCTGCCGCACGAACCCGTAACGGAAATTGTTCAGCAACGTCGGGGAGAAGACCGCGGAGTAGCTGGCGATCAGGCCCTTATTGAAGTCGACCGTAGTCTTCTCCGGGGGTGTGCCGGGCAGAAATGGCGCGCCTGCCAAATTCTCATTCGCCAGCGCTCCGCTCAGCGACAGCCGATGCCGCCCATCTGCCGTCAGGTTGTAATCCAACTTGCCGATGTACCAATTCTTTTTATTGTGGGTGGCTGCCCGGAAACGGTATCCGGCCGTGTTCACTCCGTCGCCCACGGTGAGATCGTTGGGCAGTGGATAATTCGCCATGTACTGCTCCACGACCGGATTGGGCCCCGGTTGCGGTGCCATGCTGTGGCTGTCCATGGCGGTGATCTGCGCCGGACCAAGGACATAATATCCTGGCTGTGCCGTGTAAGTTGTCGAGTTCACCGTCACTGAGTTGCCCGGGCATTGGCTCGTGTCTCCGTTAAGGCAGTAATACTGAACCACGCCATTGCGGAACGACGCGGTCGGCACCGTGCGCTCGGCGCTAATCGCCTCGGCATCGCGGTATCCTTCATAATTCAGAAAGAAATAAAGACGGTCCTTCAAAACCGGCCCACCGACCGATGCGCCAAAAATGTTGCGGTTCAGTTGTGGCGGCTTGTTCGGCAATCCGCTATCGATCTGCGACGCCTTGATGAAGTAATCGTTGGCACTGAAGTAAGAGTTGCGGTTGTACTCGTACACCGAACCGTGAAAGCGGTTGGTCCCGCTTTTCGTCACCAGGCTCACCTGCGCCGCCGACGAGACTCCTTCATCCACACCGTAGTTCGTGGTCGTGACACGAAATTCCTGCACCGAGTCGAGGGTCACCGGCAACACCGAAGTGAATGCGTCCGAGCCCTTATCATTGACCGGAATACCGTCCAGGGTGACATTGCTTTGGTCGCTACGGGCGCCGTTGACTGCGCCGCTTCGCGTATCCACGCTGCGGTCGACATCCGGACGGTTGCCTGTGTACAGCACTCCGGCCTGCAAGCTGAGCAAGTCGGGAACATTGCGGCTTTCCAGCGGCAACTGCTTTACCTGCACTTCGCTGAAAGCATTCCCCAACGAGGCGTCCGTGGTGTTGACGGTCTCCGCCTGCGCCGAAACCTCTACGTTTTCCGAGGTCGTTCCCACTTCCAGTTTCACATTTCTGGTCACAGCAACATTCACCAGCAGTTCCAGACTGGTCTGCTGAAATCTGCGGAATCCCGCTTTGTCCACCGTCAGAGTGTACGTTCCCGGAGGCAGCGCCAGAAACCGGTACTCACCAGAGTTGTCGGTTTGTGTCTCGCGCTGCAAGGCCTGGCTGTTGTTGACAACGGTCACCTTTGCCCCGGAGATCGCCGCGCCCGTCTTGTCGACAACGGAGCCGCCTACGGATGTAGTTCCGGTTTGAGCAAACGACAAAGTGGAAAATAATGCGACCAAGACGGCTCCGACCGCGCAGAACGTCTTCATGGAAAGGGCCCTCGATGAGTTTGGGAATGCGTGCCATTCTAGTTCAGGTCGCCCTGATGTCAAATTAATAATCCCAATGGGGCGCACGTCATAGAAATGGAGAAAGGCGAAGAGCGGTCTTTTTTATCTTTATCCTAGAAAATTCTTCCGGATGTACCTTCGTCCGTACGTGAACTGGCCGCAGTTTTGTCTCAACCTAAACCGATGCTGCGCAGGTGGAGGATCGACACTGCCTAATCATGCGGACGTTCTAATTTCTAATCCTGTGTTGTATGCCAGTGTGAACGGTGAGATTAGCGGCAACCGGAAGAAGCGTTTCGTTAGTATCCAAGCCTCTTGTTCACAATATTCAAGAGATCTTTTCCACTCCTGAATCTTTCAAGTTGCGCAATGAAGAATCGCATCGCGTTATCGAGCCAGTCCGGCGTGTGATCGGCGCAGTGTGGGGATAAAAGGACATTTTCGAATGAGTAAAAAGGATGGTGTTCTGGTAAAGGTTCTTGATCAAATACGTCCAGGGCAACTCCTTTAATTCTGTTTTCTGAAAGTGCCTTGGTCATTGCCCGCTCGTCGATAGTCGGGCCGCGGCCGACATTGATCACCACCGCGTTCTTCTTCATGACAGCGAATTCGGCGTCTGCAATTAAACCTCGAGTCTGCTCGGTCAATGGCACCGCTAATACTACATAATCACACCGTGAAAGCATGTCCAGGAGGCCCTCAGGTCCATAGACGTGGTCGATCAGCAGATCCTCTTGAGACTGTCGGGAAACACGCCCTCTGAGTGCTAGCACCTTCATTTCAAGTGCGTGGGCCCGTGCGGCTATCGCCCGTCCAATGCTTCCGTATCCGACGATGCCTAGTATATGGCCCGAGACCATCGTTACGTCGAACGGTTCCCATACTCCGGCCAACTGATTGCGAATCATGCGACGAAAGTCCTTCGCGAAGTATAGGATTGACGCCACAACAAACTCGCCGAGGGAGGGACTGAAGACACCGCTACCATTTGTGAGGATGACTTCACTTTCGATGAGCTCAGGGAAGAGCGTCTGTTCCAAGCCTGCGGACCGGGAATGGATCCAACGCACGCGGTGCGACATCAAAAACACATCGCGGAGAAGCTCAAGCGAGCTCGACCAATTCAAGATAATCTCTGCATCGCCGCGACTGGCAAAGTCCCGCGCTGAGTCTCCGACCACGATTGTTGCGATCTGCCGCAGCTCGGCGAGAAATGGAAAGCTCTGATCGCCGGGTGCGGTCAACACCAGGATTGGGCTGTCGTTCATCACTTCGTCCCCTTAGATACTCCATTTGGGTGCGAGAGCCTCTATACTACGTCCGGGATTTTACCCAACGAAAGCAGCAGCATCAGGATTGTTGAAACTAGCGTCGATCGAGTGTCATTGGGAAAGCTAGGTTGGCGATCGCGAAACGTCCGAGAAGTGTTTGGTGAGGTGCGCATGTCATTGACGAGGCGAGAGGTTCTTAGTTTCCTTCCAGCGGTCGGCGTCGCAATGCCCCGGCTCGCTGCCCAGGACGATTCACTACCATCGGCAACCTATCCATTCGATGACATGCCTGTTCAAAACTCAGACCACGCACGGGTTCGGAAAATCATCAAAGGCAAGCTGGCCACCGGTGAGCATTTCGAAGCGCACGAGACGACTCTACCTCCAAATGGGTATCCGCACCCGCCGCACCATCACCTTCACTCGGAGATGTGGCTGATCCGCGAAGGAACGGTCGAACTTACGATCAATGGCACTAGCCATCGTCTGGGTGAAGGAGGGGTGGGCTTCGTTCACTCGAACGAAGAGCATGGCATCAAGAACGTCGGTACTGGCCCAGCAACCTACTACGTTGTCGCTATCGGTCCTGGCGCAGACAATTGATGATGATCCGCAATATTCCGAGATAGATGACAGTCCGCAGGCTCTCCTAAATGGCCCTCATCTCATCGCGCATCTCGCGAGCTGTCAACATCGAAGATCTGTGCGAGCTGGCACGTCGCCGTCTGCCAAGAATCGTTTTCAACTACCTCGATGGAGGTGCAGAAGCGGAATGGACACTTCGCGAAAATCGTCGAGCCTTTGAGGCGGTCACCTTTCGACCAAGTCAGGCTATTGCCGTGCCAACCTGCGATTTGCGAACTCGAGTGCTTGGTACGGACCTGTCCATGCCGCTGCTTCTGGCACCCGTGGGTTATCTGCGTGTCATGCATCCCGGTGGCGAAATCGCTGCTGCCAGAGCGGCCAGCAAAGCTGGCGTTGGCATGATTCTGTCAACGGTTTCTGGCCATCGGCTGGAGGACGTGAAGACTGCATCTACCGGGCAGGTTTGGTATCAACTCTATCTCACAGGTGGCCGCGCAGCTGCAGAGAGTGCCATGCGCCGAGCCATCAATGTGGGTTATACAGTTCTGGTGATTACGATTGATTCGACCGTCATCGGACATCGTGAGCGCGAGTCGCGTGACGGGATGGAGCAGCTCCTGCGTGGGAATCTGTGGGCAAAGATACCTTTTGTGTCGGAGATTCTCACTCATCCACGCTGGTTGGCGCGCTTCCTTCTAGACGGCGGTCTTCCCGACATGCCTAATATTGTCAGTCCTGAAAGGGGTGTACTTCGGGTTCGCGACGCTCACACTGCGATGAAGCGCCAAGCATTCAGTTGGAGCGACATGCCGTGGATTCGCGCGCTCTGGAAAGGACCGATCGTCATCAAGGGCGTTCTCACCGCAGAGGATGCGCGACGGTCGGTCGACCATGGTGCTGCTGCTGTGGTTGTGTCCAATCACGGAGGCCGCCAACTTGACGGCGTCCCGGCGAGCCTGCAAGTTCTGCCGGAAGTCGTTGAGGAAGTCAAAGATCGCGCGGAAGTCCTGATGGATAGCGGCATTCGTCGCGGGTCAGACATCGTCAAAGCAATTTGCCTCGGTGCTCGCGCCGTGCTTTGCGGACGATCGTACGCCTACGGACTCGCCGCAGCTGGCGAACCGGGTGTTACACGGTCGCTCGAGATCCTACGAAATGATTTGGAGAGGTGTCTCAAGTTGTTGGGATGCCCTTCTGTGAACGCTCTAACCCAATCCTATGTGAGCGTGGCGCCCCACCGTTGAACCATTGGCCCTAAGAGCTGTGGGTCTTCAGCTCGCCGACAACGAACCAGTAGGCAAGCACACCTGCTAAAAGAATGATCGAGGCGAGTTGAAAGCCTGGAACATACGAGCCCCGGGATGTAATCAAGAATCCTACCGCGAGCGGCGCTGCGATACCGGCGAGGTTTCCTGCGAAATTTTCCACTCCAGTCCAGACCCCCACCGCTTCCGGAGGCGCGCACGACTGAAGAATCGCCAGAAGATTCCCGGTTGCAAGCCCAACGAGAGAAGCTGCAATCAATAACCCTATCGCTACACCTGTATGGACGCTGTGCATCGCCGCTATGAGAAAGATCCCCATGCTGAAAGCGACCGTTACGATCCCTTTCCGAGTAGCCGTTTCGTCCCAGCCATGGCGAATCAAGCTATCGGCGATCCATCCGCCCAGTGGTTCGGCAATCCCAAATATAAAGAACGCAAGCGAAGCATAAAATCCGGCTTGCACGATGTTGAGCTGGCGCACTGTTACCAGATAGTCGGGCAGCCAAGTCACCAGTACATACCAGTAGTAATCAAAACAAAAGAATCCCAGGCATATGCCGATCAAGTTGCGATTGAGCAAAGTGCGCGCCGCGAAGCTCGACGCGTCAGGTGTTGCCGCGTTCGGTCTCGCCGCTGGCAGACGGCGCGGAAAAACCCAGAACCATGGTGCCAGCCAGAGGAGCGCCGTGAAGCCTAAAATCAGGAAAGTGCGTCGCCAGCCAATATGAACTAAGAGCCAGGGAACCAGTATGCCTTCCAAAACGAGGCCGGTTCGAGACCCGAAATCGAAGAGTCCGGAGGGCAGACCACGTTCTTTCGGCGAGAACAGCAAGCTGACGATTTTGGTCCCTCCAGGCAGATAAATGGATTCTCCAACGCCAAGCAGCATCCGGAATGCGAGTAATGCCGTGAAGCTTCTGGCCAGACCCGTGAACCCTTGAGCAACTGACCAAACGATGAACGCTCCAGCGTAGAGCCAGCGCAAATTGAAACGGTCGGCGGCCCAACCGATTGGAATTTGCATCAGCGCGTATGACCAGAAAAAGGAAGACAGCAGCAGGCCCTTGCTTTGCGCCGTGAGCTGGAAATCCTTCGAGATGACCGGCAGGGCGAATGAAAGCGCTGCGCGGTCCAGGTAGTTGATTAACGACGCAGCAAAAAGCAAACCGACGATTGACCAGCGGCGATTATCGAAAAGGTTCAGGGCGTCCATTTTCTGCGAAGCCACTCAGAGACGGGGACAGGATAGACCAAACTGCGGCGTTCCAACGAATACCCAAAGCGGATCACCCTCTCGCCAGAGTCCACTTCCTATCCGTCTATCCGTCAGCCACAACACAAGCCTACGACTCGCGGCCAGCCTGTAACGCAGTGAATACGAAGGATTTGATCCGGCGATGGCAATGGGTCCGAAGCCACTGCCGGATTATAGCGGCAGATACCCTGGGGATTGGCAAGTTGTCTTGAAATCGGTCCTTGTGGGCAGGGTCCGATTCAGTTCTTGTATCAGCTCGGCTGTCGCTCGCGTCTTCTGCGGATTCAACCGCACACCCAACCGTTCCAGTATCCGAGTCGCAGCTGCCAACGCTGCGCGCGCTTCAGGCACCGACTTACAGGTAATCACCCAATCGTCGGCGAACCGCGTCAGATATCGTAATCGTCTTCAACCACGAAAGCATTCACCTCGTAAGCCCGGCTCAGGAGAGACAGCCGCCGTTCGACGGGCAGACTCATCCCCAACGGAAACTGATGCGCGGGTGAGACGGGCATGGCCTTGACGCATGCGCGGGGCGAAAAGCCTCCCGAACCTGATTCCCCAAATTGACTTATACGGGTGGAAAAAGCGAGTGGATATTGCATACAATATGGAACCTTCGTCAACCCTAAAGAATTTCCTGGCCGGCAGCGCGATTTTGTTCACTGTCGCGTACTGCCCTATGACTTAATTCCAAAGCAGCCGGAGCCATCGACCCAATGAGAACGACTCGAATCATGATCGAAGAAACCCTCGCAGGCAGAGTAAACATCTCCTCCGCCATCCACCTGTTGTCGTCATGCCTGATCCTGATTTCGATGCTGGCAGCTGCCCAGCAACCGGACGCCGAGCAAGAGGGCGAGTTTCGTTTTCGCTTCGTCGGACCAAAAGCAGGTAATCGCGTCTCTGCGATCGCTGGAATCCCCGGCGATGAAAGTACGTATTACGCTGGAGCCGCATCGGGTGGTGTGTGGAAGTCAACCGACGGCGGAAACGTGTGGAAACCGATCTTCGATAAGCAGCCAGCGGCCGCTATCGGCTCTCTTGCAGTGGCGCCCTCGGATCCCAGCACCGTCTGGGCAGGCACTGGAGAGGCCTGGGCGATTCGCGACATCGACGTAGCGGGCAATGGTCTCTATAAGTCCGTCGACGCAGGCAAGACTTGGACCAATATGGGTCTCGAGCGTGGCGGCAGAATTGGACGAATTGTAGTTCATCCTTCAAATTCCGACATAGTTTTTGCCTGTGTCTTAGGTCGCATGACTGGACCTCAGCAAGACCGGGGAGTCTTCCGAACGACTGATGGAGGGCAGCATTGGGAACGGGTACTTTTCGCCGGTGAAAAGGTAGGCTGCTCCGGCTTGACGATGGACCCGCACAACCCTCACACCTTGTTTGCCGGAATGTGGCAGGCGGAAATGCACACATACGGCGAATTCAGCGGCGGTCCGGACAGTGGGCTCTATGTTTCCCACGATGGCGGAACCAAATGGACGCGCCTCGAGGGACACGGTTTGCCCCACTCGCCTCTCGGCAAGATTGACGTTACCGTTGCGCCCACAAATTCCAACCGCATCTTCGCTTTAGTTCAGACGAAGGATCAGGGATCACTCTGGCGCTCCGACGATGGCGGAGATCATTGGAAAGCGGTGAACTACCAACGCGCGCTGATCGGACGCGCCGGTTACTACATTCGCATCGCGGTTTCGACTGGCAACGACAATGAAGTCTACGTCGCCAACAGTTCATTCCATCGTTCCCTCGATGGCGGCGAAAACTTCAAGGAAGTTCCCTGGGGGGGAGACACGCACGACATCTGGATCGATCCCACCAATCCCGATCGGTTCGTCATCACTGATGACGGAGGAATGAGCATCACCACCGTGCACGGACGCGGAAGGCATCGCGTGAAATTGCCCATCGGGCAGATGTATCACGTGGCGGTCGATAACCAGATCCCTTACTACTTCTACAGCAACATGCAGGATGACGGAAACATGCGAGGCCCCAGCGTGCCTATCGATGGCAATGAAACCGGCTGGGACCACGGCATGGGAGGTTGTGAATCGGGTTTCACCATCCCTGATCTGACGGATCCCAACATCGTCTGGGCGACCTGCTACGGGAATAAAGTCACGCGATGGGATGCACGCATCAAGCATGCGCGCTCCGTCAGTCCCTGGATGATGACCCTCGATTCCCCACCGAACGAAATCAAGTATCGCTGCCATTGGACCGCACCGCTGGCGATTGATCCTTTCGACCACAATACCGTCTATTACGGCTGCCAGGTCATTTTCAAAACCAGCAACGGCGGACAGAGTTGGTCAGTCATTAGCCCGGATCTCTCCACACAGGACCCATCACGTATCGTTTCATCTGGGGGAATCGTAGGAGACAATCTCGGACAATTTTACGGAGAGGTCGTTTTCACGATCGCTGCCTCGCCCGCGCAGAAAGGTCTCATCTGGGCAGGAACCAACGATGGCCAGATCTGGCATACGGATGACCGCGGCGATTGGGTCAATGTCACCAAGAACGTCACCGGACTGCCGGAATGGGGGACGATTACGAGCATCGCGCCTTCGAGTTTCGACGCTGGTACGGCTTACATCAGCGTTGACTTCCACCTCATGGATAATCGTGATCCTTTCATCTACAAAACCACAGACTTGGGAAAGACGTGGAAGAACATTACCGGGGATTTGCCGAGGCACGAACTCTCATATGTCCGGACGATTACTGAAGACCCCAATTGTTCGGGATTACTTTTCGCAGGTACCGGCAATGACCTCTTCTATTCTCTCGACGACGGAAGCCACTGGAGGCCGCTGGATGCAGGCTTGCCGCACGCTCCTGTCACTTGGGCTGTGGTACAGAAAACTTTCCATGACCTCGTAATCTCGACCTACGGACGCGGTCTCTACATTCTCGACGACATCACTCCGCTGGAGCAAATGGCGAAAAACCACCACTCCGATGCTGCCGCCGTCTTGTTTGAGCCTCGCCACACCTACCGCTTCACCCGCGGTGGCAAAGCCATGCTCAATTTTTCGCTGAAGACGAACCCGAAAGGTCCGATTCATCTTGAGATCCTAGACTCCGAACGCAAGGTAATTCGGACCCTCGAGACCAAGTCCCGAGCGGGAATGAACCGCGTGCAATGGGATCTGCGCTGCGACTCTCCGAGACTCGTCGCGCTCCGGACAATCGCACCTGACAATGCCCACATCTGGGAAGAACCGCGTTTCCGCGAAACCGATTCACGGCCCATCACGCATTGGGGAACAAAGCTCGCCGAAGGCGGCCCGATCGTCGCTCCCGGCAAATACACGGTTCGTCTGAACGTTGACGGTCAATCTCTGACGCAACCACTCACCGTCTCTGGGGATCCGCGGATTGCCGCGTCCACCGCAGATATAGAGCTTTCGGTGAAAACCCTGCTTACGATTCGTGATGACATCAGCCACGTCTCGGATACCGTGAATCAAATTGAGTGGCTTCGCAAGCAACTGGAAGACGTCAAGGCCATGCTCCGGCCACCCAAGAAGAAAGAGGACAAGAAAGAAGGAGGCGCTTCGGGTGAGGAAGATGAATACGAAGGTCCAAAGCTCGAGCCCGCCCTGCCCCAGGTTCTGAGCGACCAGGACACGAAACGCAAAGCCGATCTACTCAAAGCAGCAGAGGACCTGGACACAAAACTCGAATCGATCGAGCACAAGCTTGTTTCGCAGGCACTGCTCAACAGCGACGACAAGTATTTTGTGGAACCTTATCAGCTTTATCTGAACCTGATCTGGCTGAACGCTGAGATTGGCACCGGAGGCGGTGACGTCGCCGGCGGCGCTGATTTCGCTCCCACGGATACGCAACTGGAGCTTCTGAAGACCTTCGAAGCCCAGATTGCCGCCGTGGACATCGAATTCCATACTTTCCTCGAAAAGGACCTTCCGTCATTCAACCATACTCTGGTCGATGACCGTGCGTTGCCGCTAATTCTTGTACCAAATTCAGGCGAGATGAATTGAAATAAGTCTGAAAAATTCCCCGCCACTCCCTCCGATCTGCTGGAGGCCGCCGAACGTCGGCTGGCTGCGCATGAGAAGCTGCGCTGCATGGGCTGTCATTCAACCGGAGCGGTTCGGGAAGCCTGAGTTGCTTCTGCATGAATTGTCGCCGGGGTGTGCAATGCTCGCACTGCCATGAGAACGCTTTTGTTCATCTGGATGAGAAGTTGGGTCACGATGCTGGCGCCGGAACCATCAAGCGCCTTTCCACTCTGCGCCGGAGAGATTTCAGACTCTTGCGGTCAGCGTCACCGGACAGGGGAGGAAATCGCGCTCACTGAGCGGAATCGAGGTCGATTACACAAGCTCGAAGCCAGAGAGTCGGAGTGCCTTCTGGTCAAACGTTAGGGTGCGAGTACATCCTGCGCGTGCTCCTAGCTCTGCCATCAGCGCGTCCGCGAATGATCCGCGCCCCTGTTTGAGCGCAACCATGGCTGTGAAGACTTCCTGTTCGTTTTGGATCGCCAGAACCTTAACTTGCAGCAGGCGTTCGACAGTGGTTGCGATTTCCTGAGCTCTCAGACCATATGCCCGATCGAGTAGCCATACGGTTTCGACCATTGCCACGACGCTGACGAAGCCCGGATCCTTGGGTGTCAAACGACGTTCAAGAATCTCCCTGGCCTTGGCTGACTGTACAGGGTCGTCCGGGGTGAGATAGCGAATCAGGAGGTTGGTATCGAGCCCGATCATCGGTGTCGTCGCCGCGGACTTCGACTCAAAGCACCCTCGACCACCGCTGCGGTCATTTGCTCGGTGGTCACAGGCCGGGCATTCCGGGATTTGACCATACCACGTATCGCCGAAGCGGAGAGTTTTGGCAACAAGACTACGCTGCCATCGGGATGCACAAAGAACTTAACCCGATCGCCCGGCTGCAGTCCAAGATGTTCACGGATAGCTTTCGGGATGGTAGCTTGGCCCTTGACAGTGATCGCGGATTCCATCTTTTCCCTCCATTACATATTAGAAAATGTAATACCACGTCTGCACGTCAAGCCCGCAATTCACCCAAAGTTCTGAGGCGAGTCCGTATGAAGCGATGAGTAGTTCAAGCAGTTCTCTCTCCAGCCTTGTGAGCTCACCGTAGCCTTCCATAGTGGGTGAACCGAATTCTGGGAGCCGTTCGTCAGTCAAAGGTGAATTGAGCGCCGTCACCAACACGCTGAGAAAATATCTTTTCTTTCCTGCGGCTGTGATGCTAGGCTTTTAAATTGTGGTCTCCTGATGTCTCTTGTGCGTCTACCTGACGTCAGGAGCGTACAGCGCACCGTTCGGATACCGGCCCTTCTCATCTTGTCTATTTTGGTACAGTTATGGCTTCGCTACTTGGGGAGTCGCACCTTTACAGGTTCTGCCGCCTGCAACTTCGTACCTATTACCGCACGGCTTGCGGCTATCTCATAGAGTTGGTAGCAAAGGTACTCCATATAGGAATCTCATGCGGGAACAGACTGTCATTCCACGGAGAAAAAGAGATGCGCAGCTTTTTGATTCGGTTCAGCATGACGGTTTTGATGACGGTTATGGCCGAGGCACAACTTCCGTCCTCCGCCTTGACCGACGCCACCGCCGATAAATCAAAGCGAACCCTCCGCTCCGACATTGTTGAGGTCGATCAGTCGGTCGACCCCTGCGTGGACTTTTACCAGTACTCCTGCGCCAACTGGATGAAGAAGAATCCCATCCCCGGGGACCACGCGTCATGGGGCAGTTTTGACGAAGTGTACGAACACAACCTGGCTGTGCTGCACAGCATTCTGGAAAAGGCGGCCGCCAGCGATCCCCAGCGCAGCCCGGTGGTGCAGAAGATTGGCGATTTCTACGCCGCTTGCATGGATGAAACAAAGGTCAACAAGGCTGGCTACAAACCCCTGCAGGCGGAGCTGGATCGGATTACCGCCGCGACGGACAGGACCCAGATGATCGAAGTCATGTCCCATGAGCAACTGGTGGGGCCAAACCCTTTGCTCGGCTTCAGCGCTGGACCCGATTTCCACAACGCTGACATTACGATAGCGAACATCGACCAGAACGGTCTCACCTTGCCCGACCGAGATTTCTATCTCAAGGATGACGCGCCGACGGTTGAAATCCGCAAGGCATTTGTGGACCACATGCAGAAAATGTTCGTTCTGCTGGGCCAGACGCCACAGCAGGCTTCGCACAATGCCGATACGGTCTTGAAGATTGAAACAACACTAGCGCGGTCATCCATGGACCGTACGCTGCGCCGCGATCCCGCGAATCTCGACCACAAAATGAAGGTGGCGCAGATCCAGGCCAGCGCGCCAAGCTTTCATCTCGACCGGTATTTCGCGATTTCTGGGGCACCCCAGTTTGAGGAACTGAACGTCGTCAATCCGGACTATTTCAAACAAGTGAATGCGATCATCGATTCTACGCCGCTCGAAGACTGGAAGATTTATATGAGCTGGCAGATGTTGAACAGCGCCGCACAATGGCTCTCGGATGATTTTGTCCAGCAAGACTTCAAGTTCCGGCAAACCATTAACGGACAAAAAGAACTTCCCGTGCGCTGGAAGCGCTGTGTCAATGCTGTGGACAACTTCGTGGGTGAGGCCTTGGGCCAGTCCTACGTGGACGCAACCTTCGGTGCGCAAGGCAAGGAGCGCATGCTGAAGATGGTGGACGCGCTCGAAAACGCCTTGAACCGAGATATCAATGATCTGCCCTGGATGACCGCGGAAACCAAGAGGCAGGCCTTGATCAAGTTGGTCGCAATCCGTAACAAGATTGGCTACCCCGGCAAGTGGCGGGACTATAACAAGCTGACCGTCCAGCGCGACGACCTGCTGGGGAACGTTTTGCGCGCCGGGGAATTCGAATCCAACCGGCAACTGCAGAAGATCGGAAAGCCCGTGGACAAGATGGAGTGGGGAATGACTCCGCCGACGGTCAATGCCTATTACAACGGCAGCAACAATGAGATCGTGTTTCCTGCTGGAATCTTGCAGCCGCCGTTTTTTGACAACAGCATGGACGATCCGGTGAATTTCGGCGGTATCGGCTTAGTCGTTGGTCACGAGTTGACTCACGGGTTTGATGATGAAGGACGCAAATTCGACTCCAAAGGCAATCTCCGCGACTGGTGGACGGACGAAGACGCCAGGGAGTTTGAGCGGCGGGCCAGTTGTGTGGAGAAAGAATACAGCAGCTTCATCTCCGTTGACGACCTGCGGCTGAATGGCAAGCTGACGCTGGGGGAGAACACTGCCGACAATGGCGGAGCCCGCATCTCATTGATGGCGCTGCACGATTTAATGGCCCAGACCAAACGGGATCCCAGCGACAGAATTGACGGGTATACGCCCGACCAGCGCTACTTCCTGGGCTTTGCCCGAGTCTGGTGCGAAAACAATACGCCAGAACTTCTGCGTCTGGGCGTGCGGACCGATCCCCATTCGCCTGGGCGCTGGCGTGTAAATGGCGTGGTACGGAATATGCCGGAATTCCAGGAAGCATTCGGCTGTAAGCCGGGCCAGCCGATGGCGCCGCCCAATGCTTGCAGAGTGTGGTAGTGGCGGGTCTACGTGCGTCGAATCTGGCCTGACGGATCTGTTCGGCCGCCTTGTCCCGAGTGAGTCCGCGTCCATGCTGCCCGAATTACAACCTTTCAATACCTCACCGATTCGCCGCGCCATTTCGTTTGCTTGCTCCACTTGTAACAGAGTTAGTTTCATGTTTCACCGCTAGTGCCCGGAAATGGACGGGCCGCCCTATTGTTTTGCCTCGTATTACATATTCCGGAGCCACTTCGCCACAGCTCGCGGGTCGAAGCGCACGCACGTTACGTCTCGAAAAGATGGAATCCGCCCCGCTGGGGCCAACTTGAAAACGGTTATTTTCGAAACTGCAAGTAGTTCTGCTAGCTCTCCAGCTCTAAGGGCATGACGACAACCCTCCAATGCGTTTGCCGGTTACGCGAACCGTCAAAACGGTCAGCGTGTTTGTTGGTCTCGCGCCAGCGTTTCTAGGGAGCAGCAATTTCAAACCGCAACACCGCCTGTGCAATGCGGTACTGGTACTTCGCAGCCGCAAGTTGAATCTGTGCCTGCGTCTGCTGTAACTGAGCCGCGCTCAATTCAACGACGGAACTTAAGCCAATTTTGTATCGCGCCTGGGAGAGATCGAAGGCCAGATTGCTCTGGTCGACAAATTGTTGAGTTACATTGATCCGGTTGAACGCAGCCATCGCATTCAGCCAACTGGTACGAACCTGGTCAGCGATGCGGTCCTTGAGGTCACGCAATTGTTCTTGCGTGGCCTGCGTCTGCAACGCAGCATGTTTCGATCTTGCAGGATAGAGGAATCCGTTGAAGATCGGGATGTTAATGTTAATCCCGGCGGCGCCGTACCAGCTGGTGAAGGGCTGTACTCCGTCTACCGTCGGAGCGAATGGAATTTTGCCCACCGCGCCCGATGCTTCGACACTCGGCAGCAACAGATCTCGCTCTGCCTTCTGAAAATGTTGTGCAGCCCGGTACTCATAATCCTGCGCCATAATTTCCGGTCGGTTGCTGTACGCCTCATCAACCAACTCGTTCACCGAATCTGGAGGCGGATTCAGAGTCGTATCTGTCTCTACCAGTTCAAAGTTCTGCTGATTAGGAAACCCAAGGACGAGAGACAATCGAGACAACGCAGCCTGGTAGTTGTTTTGCACATCCAGCAGCAGAAGTTTTGCTTGTGCCAGGTTCGCGTTCGCAAAGCTTACATCAAGTTCTGAACGTAGTTTGTTCTGAAAGAGTGTAGCCACTTGATCCGATACCGCTTGGCGTGCTGCTGTTGTTTGTTCCGCCACTACTCTCTCGGCGAATGCCTGCAAGGCGTTGTAGAAGGCTTGGTCAACTGCCAGCTTGATCTGGTCAGCCGTCGCGACGGAATTCATGTCTGCAGCCCGGGCGCGCAGCGCCGAAGCCGCAACAAGATTACCCGTGCGGCCGAAATCGGTGATTACTTGTGAGAGCGTCAGGCCGCCCGCAGCTTTCTCATACAAATGCGGGCTATTCAAGGCTCCAGCGGCAATACGGCTGCCCTGGTTTGCACCAACCGCCGTCAGACTACCGTACAAGTTGGGGTAGTACGCTGCCTTTTCTTCCCGAATGAGCTGTGCCGACGCCAACGCAAGCAATCGATAGAAAGAAATCTGAGGGTTATTCTTCAGCGCTAAGGTTTCTGCCGCTTGTAAGGTCAGACGCATGGGCGTGCTTGACATGGGCAGGGTCGCTTGAGACTGTCCCGCCGGTGACGGCGCAGGACTCTGTGGTGAACTTGGTTTTTCAGCGGACGGATTTTGCGGCTGGCTCAAAGGTTCGGACAATCTGAGCAGTAGAGAGCTCGACTGCCCTTGCGCGATCGCCGGAACATACAGCAAAGTACATGCCAATGCCAGCCCACGAATCCTGCTCCTCATGCTTGTACCTCGGTTGCAGGACGCTCTTCTTTGCGATGAATCAGCAGATACGCCGCGGGTACCAGAAACACTGTTAGGACTACCGAAACTGCCAGACCTCCGATGATGGCACGGGCTAAGGGCGCATATTGTTCGCTGCCTGCTTCCAGCGCCAGGGCCATAGGGATCAGCCCAAGAATGGTCGCGAGCGATGTCATCAGGATCGGGCGCAAACGCACGCGGCAAGCAAGCGTTACCGCTTGCCGAATCGGCATGCCTTCACGGCGGTAATTCCGAGTCACGTCCACAATGAGAATGCTGTTGGAGACCACAATGCCGGTCATCATCACCAGCCCCATCAGGGACATTACGTTCAGCGTTGTTCCGGTCATGAGCAGGAGCACAATCACACCTGTGATGCCCGAGGGAATCGCCAGCAAGATAATTAATGGGTCGATGAACGAGCCGAATTGTGCCATCAGGATCAAATAAACCAGCACGATCGCCAGAAGCAGCCCGATACCGAAGCTCTTGAACGATTGCCGCATGGATACTACGGAGCCATGGAGGTCGAGCCGCACGTTGGCGGGAAGCTTGGTTTGTTTAATGAGCTGGTTGACCTTGCTGCCCAGTGCCCCCAGGTCTTCGGTTTTCGGCGACACATAGACGTCGATGACTCGGAAAAGTTGGTAGTGATCGACTTCTGTGGGGGTATTAATTACCTTGATATCGGCCACGTTCGCCAACATCGTAGTGTTTTCATTATGCGGCGCGTGTAAGGGAATCTGTTTGAAGTCGTCCAGTGTCATCGAATTGATCTGATGGTTCCCATATTGCACGGTTAGCAAATAGTTGTTTCCGCTCTGTGGATCAACCCAATAACTCGGAGCGATCGTGCCATTTGACGTCAGCGCCGTTACGACATTGTCTATAACATCGCTGGCACTCAGTCCAAGTCGAGCCGCCATTTCACGGCGAACATTCAACTGCAAACCCGGGTAGTCGAGGTCCTGCGGAATCAGTACGTCGCTTACTTCGGGCAGGGAGCGCAGTTTCGTGGCGAGTTTACTTGCTATCTCATAGGCATTGTGCTGGTCATTCCCAGTCACCTGAATGTCAATCGGCGCCGGTATACCCTGGTTCACCACGGAATCAACCAGACCGCCTGTCTGGAAGTACGTCGAAACCTCCGGCAGATCGGATGCTAGCTTCTGTCGCACCCGGTCCATGTAGGAAAACGTGCTCACTTTGTGTTCCGACTTCAGACTGACCTGTACGAAAGCAGTGTGCTGTCCTGAGTTGCTGCTGTAAATCGAGGAGAGATCGGCGGTGAGGCCGATGTTCGACACAATGATTTGCAGATCATCCGAAGGGATCACGCTGCGAATGTCGTTCTCGATCCGGCTGACGTACTGGTTCGTCACTTCGAGGCGGGACCCAGTCGGAGCTTTCAGGTTGATCACGAACTGCCCGGGATCGGTGCGCGGAAAGAACGCCAATCCGAGCAACGGGTACAGCCCCAAACTGACAACAAAGCTGCCCATGATCACCAGAATCGTAATGCCAGGGCGCGCCAGTGCCTGGGACACCGCGTGGTCATAATGCGTCAGCAGCTGATCGTATTTGCGATTGAAGCCATCGACAAATGGTCCGAATAGCGACTTTGTCTCACCGCCTCCATGCGTCGTTTTGAGAAAACGTGAACAGAACAGTGGCACCACCGTCATCGCAACCAGGTAAGAAGCTGCGAGCGCGAGGACCACGCCCAGGGCGAGCGCAATGAACAAGTATCGGCTCACGCCGTACAGGAAAACCACCGGAAAGAATACGATGGCGGTGGTGAAGGTAGCGGCCAGCACGGCAAGCTGAACTTCCTGGCCTCCGCGCTCTGCCGCTATTACGGGGTCTTCACCGTTTTCCAGGTGGCGGTAGATGTTCTCCAGGACCACCACGGAGTTGTCGATGAGTCGCGACAACACCAGCGCCAGCCCACCCAACACCATGGTATTGATCGTGCTGCCCGTCGCGTTCAGCAGGAGAAAGGCAGCTAAGCACGAAATCGGAATCGAGAGCAGCACTGAAATCGTGCCCCGCAATGATCCCAGAAAAACGAGGATCATGAGCGCGGTCAGTATCAGGCCGAACCCGCCCTCGCGCAGCACATTCACAACAGCGGTTTTTACGTACTGGGACTGATCGAAAACGACATTCGCTACAAGACTCTTTGGAATGTCAAGCAAATGCTTGACACGATCCCGCACTCCGTTGACGATCTGGATGGTATTGCTATCTCCGCCTTGTTTCAGAATGGGCAGGTAGACGGATTTCTGACCATCAACACGAACAATGTTGTACTGAATGGCGGAAGAGTCCTCGGCGTGTCCTATGTCGCCAAAACGTAGAACGCCATTGCCAATCGCCTTGAGCGGAACGTCATTCATCTTGGCGACGTCGGGCAGCTGGCTATTGCTGTAAATGTTGTAGTCGCGTGGGCCGATGCGGACATCCCCGGCGGGGAGAATCCGATTTGCGTCATTCACTGTGCGCACCACATCCAGTGGGCTTAGCTGCGCTGCCTCCAGTTTTACAGGATCGATAAAAAATTGAATTTGCCGATATTTTCCTCCGAACGGCTGGGGAACCGAGGCGCCGGGCACGTTCGCGATCTGGTTGCGAACTGTGAATTGCCCTTCATCGTGCAGTTGCGTCTCGCCCAGCCCCTGTCCCTTCAGAGTGACAAGACACACTGGCAAGCTCGAAGCATCGAATTTCAACACCACCGGTGGCAACGTCCCTTGCGGCAGGCGACGCAAGTCAGCCAAAGCGAGATTGGCAATTTCACTGACCGCTGCATCGGGATCAGTTCCAGGTTGGAAATAAACCTTGATTAGGCTCACGCCGGTTAGCGAGCGCGACTCGATGTGATCGATGTTGCTTCCAAGTGTGAAAAAGCGCTCAAATGTGTCGGTGATGTTCGCCTCGATCTGCTGCGGCGGCATTCCACTGTAGAAAGTTGCTACTACAACCACTGGGATCTGTATCTGCGGGAAGAGGTCGACAGGCATTCGCGCAACGGTCGTTATCCCAACCACGAGAACCGCCAGACACAACATCAAAATAAAGAATGGATATTTGATCGCAAAACTAGACATAGGACTCGCCGCAGTGACTACTTCGCTGTACTGCCTCCTTCAGAGATCGCTAATGCTGCCGGTTTCGGTCTGACCAATTCACCGGGCTGATATGCGCCGGGGTTGCCGATCACAACTTGTTCTCCCTGGCTCAATCCGGCCAAGACCTGAACGATATTGGAGTTTTCGATTCCAAGCTTGACGTCCCGGTCTTCCACTCGATTTTGTGCATCAACTACCAAAACGCTCGCGCCATCATCGCTGCGCCGTACTGCTTCGATCGGAATCGTCAATGCGTTCGGAACGGTATTCGCGTCGAGATGTACGTCGGCGTACATGCCGGGTTGCAGGTGATAATCAGGATTGGAAACATCCATCTCCACTTGCATGGTGCGGGTGGATGTGTCGAGTGAATCGGTGAACCTGGTCACTCTTCCCATGAAGTGTTCTCCGGTGGCCTGCACACGGACGTCTGCCATGTCGCCAATTCTCACCCTAGAAGCCAGTGACTCGGGCACTGGAATGCGCAATCGAAGCACGTCGATTTGTGCCAAGGTCACAATGGGAAGACCACTGGTGGTTGAGGTGCCGGCCTGTACCAAAGCACCGGTATCGGAAAATCGCCACGTCACGACGCCATCATAGGGAGCGGTTATCTTCGCGTAGTCGTTCAATGCAGAATAGTGTTGCTGGTCTGCCTTGGCGACTGCGAGTTGTTGCTCAGCGGCCGCCAGGGCCGATTTTGCTGCATCCACCTGCGCCTGGGAGGCGCGATCCTTGGCAGTCGCATCATCGAGTTCCTGTTGCGCAATCAGCCCGGGACGGTCCGCGGCGGCATTGACCAGCCGCGCCGCGTTTACATGCAGGGCGACGTGATCGGCTTCCGCTCGCAAAACATCGCTCTGCTCCCGCTGAATTTCTTGCTCGGCTCGATGGACTGTTGCCTGTGCCTCATCTACCTGAGCGACGAGTTCAGGAATTTCCAGGACAGCCAGTACTTGTCCTTTATGAACCCGATCGCCGATATCAACGTTGATTTGACGGATATAGCCGGCTACCTTAGCGTGCAAATCCACGTTCTGATACGGGAGGAACTGACCTGCAATGGAAAGCGAATTGGCAATGGTGCCGCGTTTCGCCCGCGCTACCGCAACGTACGGTGGCTGCTCTAGGGTACGATCCGCGAAACTCGCATTCGCCACGAAGCCAGCCCTTGCGCGCCTTGCAATCGCAGCCGCAACGATGAGGCACAAGCCCAACAGGGCTACAATCAGCACTTTGCGGGACCGGTAAAATTCCATAAAATCCTTGAACAAACTCAATCCCCTCTTCGCCGGTTTTGTCCGTTACTCGGAACATGACTGGTTTCGATGTTAATGTTCTGACACTTCATCGTCGTAACATCTCGTTTCATCGGTATGGGATCTTTTGTTTATTTCGCCTCCATCCGGGAATCGGATCCCGTCACCTTCACCGCCAAGCCCGAAATGAAGATCCGCAGCGGTTTGCCGTTTGCGGTCCCGCGGTGATCGGTTGAAATGTCGAGAGGGCCGGCCTTCTTGTAGGCCGTCCACGTAGAGATGATGACTTTCTTGGCGCCGCCGGCGCGGTAGATGAACTCTTCGACGCGGTTGTCTCTCCCCACATAGAGCTCCCAGGCGTCGCCGGGAGTATAGCCGCCAACCTTAGCCGGGTATTTCACCACCACTTTCTCAGCGGAACCTTTGCCTAGTGGTAGCTTTTGCATGCCGTCGTCGGTCACGGTGGCGCTGGTGTCCCAGTATGCATGGAGTGGGAACAGAAGCCAGTAATTGTCGTTGACGAAAGCGGGCTCGACCTCGTTCTTCACCATGTCAGATTGGCTGTTGAGATCGGAGCTCATGTAGGTTACTTTCACAGGCTTGCCGTCCTTATCCTTTCCTTCGTAGGTGACCTTGCCGGTTTTGGGCTCCCATTCCCACGAGTGCGCGACGTTGCCGCCGGGGACAGCTTTGTTCCAGGTGTACCGGATTGCCTCAATTTGCTCCCATGAATCAAGGCCATAAGCTTTGGCCACCTTTTCGAGTATGGGCGGGCGGGTCTGCGCCCAGGAAGTTGCAGCAAAGATCGCTAGAGCAAAAGCCAGAAGAGAACGAACGAATGAACGACAGGTCGATTTTGTCATGAAAGTCCTCCTTTTTCCTTAATGGCACAGACATTCTCTGGATGTCGGAGAGCGCCCCGCACGGGCGCCCGTGTGTGCGCCAGTGCCACATAGTCCGAGCCACTGGTCTGACTATCCACAAAAGGCAGGAGGCTCCGGCCTGGTCGTAGAGTTCCGGTTGTACCGGTCGGCCAACTGAGCCTCAAGTGTCGGGATGGTTGCGGTCTGCGCCGCCGAGAGAGCGCCTGTAGACTTAAGCGAGGACAGCGCTTCATGCATCGACCGCATGCTGTGCTGCAACTCAGACCAGGCAGGACGGGCGGATGCTGCCTGTGAAGCATTATGTGCCTGCTGCGAGTACGCGGACACTCCACTGATCGCCAGCATCCAAGTCGCGTTGACCAGCACGCAGGATCTGTGGGCGCGCTGATGAAGGCGCGGTTGGGGTGTCTGACCCTTCATTCGATATCCTCCGCCCGTAGGCACAGCAAGCGGTGATCCAATGTTGTTTTGCCAGTTTGTGCCTGAAATTGAAGGACAGTCGCATCGCATGGCCTCAGTGCGGTGACAATATACGGACAGGGTGTCGACCGAAGGTCGTAAATAATTCTTTAGGTACAAACGTTGCGGACAAGTGGCCCTCTTCCGGCAGGCGGAAGGTCCAATTCTTCATGAGTTTCGCTGCCGCCGCGATTCGATCACGCTTCCTCGCGGGTCTTCGGCCATAGAATTGTCGGATTCTCCTCCGGATCGCCCGGCTTCCAACGTACCGGTGAGAAGGCAGCGTTCTAACCAACTGAACTACGTCCCCTCTTTGTTTTCTTACCTTTATTCGTTGAACGCCGATGCCTCGAACGAGCAAGTGATTCTGAATCAGTTGTCGGGCAAAGGTCGTGAACCTCTAGGGTAAGGGCTCGCCGGTGATGAAATACCCCACAGACCCGACAGCCATCGCCTCAATGCGCGCTAGGCCCGCGCTTCGTTGTCCGGCTCGACGAGGTCCATGCTCACTCCCGTCACGCGACCGACAATCGTAGCCTCGGCGGGATAGCGGACGTGTTGCGCACGGCGTTTTGACTCATGGGAAGGAATCAGAATCAACCGGCCATCATGCATTTCACACCAACTGCATAGGTAGCGCTCGCGGAGTTCAACGAAAAAAATGGGCCGGTCATGATCGCCATGCCAATCGACGGCAGGAATCTTTTTCTGGCGGGGATCAATCCGGACAAAAGCTCCCGGCCGGATAAAAGGGTGCAGCGTGTTGTCGTCCATGCCGATGTATCCATACAGAGGACTTGATCCGTCCATCAGCTGAAGCGGGAGCGGCACCTCATCCCAACTTTCAAGAATTTTCGGCATCAGGTTTGTCCGCTCCGTCCGCAATTTTTCGCGCAGCTCGACTGCGGACGACGCAGTCGACTTGTGGGCCTCAGGCACCGGCCCAATCAGGTAGGTGCGGGGCAGAGCAAGTTTTCTATGCTCCTTAAGAACCTCGCCGACCGGAACGCCGCACATGCTGGCGAGTCGATCGTAGTCGCGCCCATAGATAACACTCAGGGTGTAAAGTCGGTGAAGAGTGGGCGGCCATTTTCCGTTTTCGATGTCAGCGAGAGAGGTGTGGGCGATGTTGTAATCGAAATTCTGCCATCTTTCGGCGATGCTGTGGCTCAGAGCTTCCACGTCGCGCAGGGATAGGCCTAGCCGTTCGCGCTCAGCTCTGAGGCGCTTACCCCATTCCGGGTTCCAAGACGAGGCCCACATCAGACGGCCCACCGCGGGAATTGTGAGATGTTACCGCAAACCCTAGACGTTTCACCAAGTTTCAGAATCTGTTTCCGAAAACCGGACAAAATGTGCTTTGTCTGGCCGTTATTCCGACCACGAAGGCGGCGGCCTTTCCCCTCTCGTGCCCCTGTAGGTCGCTCATTTACCTTGCGAACCCGAAAATCTGGCCGAAGATTGGGACAACCCGGCGATATTTGTGGCGGCCGCTTCCGCTGGGCACTTATACAAAGTGCAAATCTGCGAGCAGTTATTCTTGAGCGCATCCGGGAGAGGGGGACTCTACGCGCGACCTACCGAGGTGTAGGCGCGCTTGACGAGTGATCGGCGCGGGCCAGAAGTTCTCGCAGGAACGAACCAGCGAGAGGAACCGTGCTGCCGCGTGCGAGGGAGGGCTCGTCAACAAGTGCCGCAGTCGCCGAAAAACTTCGATCCATCCTTGCGAGCAAGCGACTCACGCTATATCGAGCATCCCAGCAATCGGTCGCACTGTACGGCCTGTCTTCCCCATACTTCCTCCCGCACCATCTGTATTACGACCTTCGCTCGGGGTCCTTCCGTCCGAGCATTCATCAGATCTTCGCTTTGAGTCGCATTTCCGGCTACCGTGTAGCGGACTGGCTGCGGGTCTTTGGTTTTGATCTTGAAGACATTACACGGCTGCAGACCGTGCTGCCTGCGAAACGGACCATTGTTCTCGATACCTCACTCACCGACCCGAACGAAGCGATACCCTGGCTTCGTAACCGGCCGCTCGGCGAACCTATTCCATCGATCACACCACTCGCGCGACTTCTGGAGTTGGGGCCTCGGAAGCGAATCGCCTCTGTGTCACAACTCGACCGGCATTTCATTTATGCCAAGGTCGGAGTTGAAGATGCATTTGCGTTTCCAGACCTCGCCCCCGGGAGCATCGTGCGCGTGAATCCAGATATCAGCGCCGATCTGGCCTCCCCACAGAACTCAGGCATTTCGGATCGGCTGTTTCTCATTGAGCACAGCAAGGGCTTCTGTTGTTGCCGTATCCGTATTCTGGATGGCGGTGTCATTATCCCTTTCGACAATGGGCTCTCTTATGCGCAGGTCGAGTTCCATTGCCCTCAGGAGGCTCGGCTCTGGGGCGCTGTCGATCTCGAGTTCCGGCCGTTACTGGGTGGCGAAGTACCGAAAGTCCCAAACGATCTGGCTCGGCATTGGAAACCTCAGCCGCTTCCGTCACACGAAGACTTTGGGCAACTGCTCAAGAGAACACGTACACGAATCAACCTGTCTATTCGCGAGGCCGCTGCGATCAGCCACATCATTGCTGGAGTGCAGAAGGATGATCGATACACCACTTCGCCGAGTTCGCTCAGCGATTACGAATTGGGCAACATCCCTCCACGCGACTTCCACAAGATCATCGCTATTTGCTCGATCTATGGCCTGCACTTTGGATCCGTAATGGGACGAATGGGAATCGATCTCGCGGAAGCGGGCAGAGAATCGATGCCAGACGGCTATTTGGCCCGTGCTGTGCCAGCTGTGGCAGCCCAACGCGGCGACCTAGAGACGGTTGGTACGGGATTTGTTGAAAAGCTGCTCGGCGAGTCCCAGGAGATCCCGTTCTTCTTGCGTGACTCGTTGGAACACTTTTCGGGTTCGGCACACCTCTACCTGGATGATTTCTTCTGGGTCGGAGGGGACGACGACCCGCTCCACCCCTATCTGGCAAACGGGTTGTTGGTCATGGTCAACCGCCGCCGAAAAACACCTCTTCATTTCGCCTCGAAACCATGGTGGCAACAGCCGCTGTACATCATCCTTATGAGAGGAGGGGTTTACTTGGCCTGCTGTTGCTCGGTTGAAAACGGCCTGCTTGTGATTCACCCCTATAGTCGGGACTTCCATCGCTCCGCACAGTACCGACTTCACCAGGATGCGGAAGTCGTCGGCCAAGTGGTCGCGATCATGCGACGGTTTTCGTAAGTTCGGCTGTCGAACGATTCATGTTGGTTTTCTGGACGCACTGCGTTATTCGCTCGCTACTCATGGCCATCATTTCTCTCGAGAATTGGCATGAATTGATCGAAATCCGAACAGAGCGCTGATTTTGTGGACAAATCTCACCTCTATCCCTAGGCTCGACATGATTGCTGATCTTGCCGGCATTCGGGAACCCGCACGTTGTCCTACGTGACTCAGGAGCGAAGGTCGCACTGGCTGCCGCCAGAACTGGTCTGGCTGATCAAAGAGATTCGGCCGCTTCTGTATTGGCACTTGGCCAGTTTCCTGTGCATCACGGCCGGTAGCCTGCTCGCTCTGCTCTCGCCGCTGTTGCTCAAGTGGCTCATTGACGTCATCATTCCGCAGAGACGCCTCGGACTACTGTGGCTCACGGTGGGGCTGATTTTCCTCGGCCACCAAGGAAGAGTTGTCCTCACCAGCCTGGGCAGTCACTTGATGCTCAGCGCTTCGCAGAAAATGGGGCTCACCCTGAGAATGAGGCTGCTCAAGCATCTGGATACACTTTCCGCGGAATACTATGAGGACACGCCGGTGGGAGCGGCCATGTATCCGCTCAAGGAACCGATTGAGGAGATCTCCTGTTTCGGGTCCGATCTCCTGCCCGCGATTCTGCGAATGCTGCTCACGACCGCATTCACCCTGGCGGCCATGTCCGCTCTCAGCCCGGTGCTCACGATAACTGTTCTTCCTCTGATTCCCGTTTTCCTCGTGACAAGGCAGTACTTTCGAAGAAAGCTTGCGACCCATGCCGACGCCGCGCAGGATCATCGACTCGCCTGGGATAACTACCTAGAGGAACACCTGTCGTCGGTGATCTCGATCCAGCTTTTGGGCCAGGAGAAGGGACAGGAGCGACGGGCTTTTAGGCTCCTAGCGCGCTCGCTACGGTCGCAGCAGCGACTCTATCGGACGGCCGCCAGCTTTACGGTTTGGAGTTCCCTCGCGATTGTTCTGGCAATGTCGGCAGTGATCGGCTCTGGCGTAAAGAGCGTGCTCGCGGGGACATTGAGTATTGGAAGCTTGGTTGCCTTTTATGGCTTTGTGACCCAACTCTTCGATCCACTCAGCGGTGCCTCCGAACTCTATGCCAGAGCCCAGAAAACCTTTGCTAGCATCCGGCAGGTGCAGGCCGCATTTGCCTTGCGGCCGAGCGTGACAATCGCCGCGGGCACAGTCATGCTTTCCATGCGAGATACGGCAGAGATCGAGTTCGCCAACGTCGAGTTTGGCTACTCCAGGAATCGAGACCTTCTTCACGTCCCTTCGCTTCGGATACGACCGGGGGAACAGATAGCCATTGCGGGGGAGAACGGCTCCGGCAAGAGTACGCTGGTCAGGCTCATCGCCAGGCTCTACGACCCGGTTTCGGGCGAAGTGCGCCTAGGCGGGGAAGACATTCGGAATATTCATCTCAAGAGCCTGCGTAAGAGCGTTTGCTATCTCCCACGCGATCCGGTCTTGTTCGATGGCTCAATCGCTTCCAATTTGCTGTTTGTCCGGCCCAGCGCGTCCAAAAAGGAACTTGAAGAGGCCATACAAATGGCGGGATTGACAACTTTAGTTCGATCGCTGCCCGGCCGTCTTCATCAGCGAATCGGACCGGACGGGTGCCAACTCTCTGGTGGAGAACGTCAGCGACTCGCTCTGGCGAGGGCGATTCTGCAACGGCCGCGGGTGTTGATTCTCGACGAAGCGACCTCTTGCCTGGATCCGTGCGCAGAGATCATCATTCTTGAAGGTCTTCGAGTGCATTTCAGCACGTCGACCTTGATCGTCGTCACTCACCGTAAATCGACTCTCTCGACGTTTCGGCGAGTTCTTTTTCTATCGAAAGGGCAGGTCACAGAAGATCTCGGCATGGGTTCTGGTGCTGATCTTGCCGAATTCGCACCTCTGCCTTCAAAGTCTCGCCCGCGTGACCGCGATCCAATGAGTTGAGTGCACAGCGAGAGTATCCTGGGCGCACCCTATTGAAGGCGGCTCGGATGGGCACCAATTAGGACGCAATTGCGAACAGGCTGCCATTCTCGATTCATCGTTCGTTTAGAAATCCTGTAAGTCCGTCAACAACATCCGCACGATTAGGTTGCTTTTCCGGTAAGTTTCAACTTCTTCTGGCTTTGGATTTGTGTGCGTGTCAAAGTACGGCCAGACATCACGACTCACCTTGCAAGCCGACGAAGTGGGGCTACCGATGTACAGAGTTTCAGAGAGCGTCCGCAGCACACACGGCCAGGATGGCGCTATCGTCCTGGATATCCGGCAAGGACAGGTGTTCAACCTCAACTTCGCCGGCTCACGAATCCTTGAGCTTCTTGTGACCGGGACAGCCGAATCCGCCATCGTCGACCAAATCAGCCAGCAATTCGCGTTGAGCAGAGACGTGGCTGAAAGCGACGTGCGACAGTTCATCGAATCCCTGAAGCAACATCATCTGCTCGAAGATCCCGGAGCGAATGGCCGACACTGAACTGGGGCGAGATTGTGAAACCTCAACAGCAATCCGAACGCGAGATTTGGCACGTGATTGTGTTCAGCCACGACGGAACCGAGGTCCTGCTCAGGATTGCTGAATCAGGTTTCGCCTTTCCTGCCGTCGAAATTCCATGTTGGGAGCGCTTGGCCGAGAATCTCACAGGGGCTCTGAAGAAAGACTGGGGCTGCGATGCGTTTTGCCTGTTCGCTCTGAACGATTCGTCGCGGGAAGATCACTCGAATGGCGATCCCTACGGAGTCATGCAGTGCTGGAACGAGGTCGAGCGTACGGCAAAAACTGTGTGGAAACCGCTCCGCTCCCTGACTGCCGACTCGTTCCAAGATAAAGCGACGTTCCAAACCCTCGGGCAGTGTCTTCACGAACTGGATCGTTATGAGCGCGATCCATCTTCGCCCTTTGCCCAAAGAGGATGGATCATGAGGTTGGTAGGCTGGGCGGCAGACCTCATCCGCCCGCTGGGACTCGAAATTGGGTCATCAATCCGGCAGTACAACGCCAGCCCGTCCTTCAGCCTGATTCGCTTGGAAACCAATGGCCCGGCGGTTTGGTTCAAGGCCGTCGGAGAGCCGAACCTGCGGGAGTTTCCAATCACTCTGAAGTTGGCTGAACTGTTCCCCAGGTTCATACCCGAAATTCTTGGAACCAAACCCGAGTGGTGTGCCTGGCTCGCGCGTGAAATCGAAGGCACTAACCTGGGCGACAGGAAAGAACTTGCATGGTGGGAAAAAGCAGCAACCGGCTTGGCCAGCTTGCAGATTGAGTCGATCTCAAAATCAGATTCGATTCTTGATTCGGGCGCGCATGATTTGAGAATCGACAAGTTGCTGAATTCCGTTGATCCCTTCCTGGACCTTGTTGCGCGACTGATGGAAGAGCAGCCGAAGGAGCCTCCACCGACTTTAAGTCGACAGGAACTGGGTCTTCTGAAGCTGCGAATCGGGGATTCCCTGGCTCGGCTCGAGGATCTGCGAGTCCCGCATACTCTGGGCCATCTGGATCTGAATCCGTGGAACATCGTCGTTTCGGCGGGTGGGTGCGTCTTCCTCGATTGGTCCGAAGCCTACGTCGGACATCCGTTCTTCAGCTTGGAATATTTGCTCCAGCATTTTCGCCGCGAGCTCAGCGCAGATGCCGTGCTTGAATCCGAATTGGTCAACGCGTACAAGGCACCCTGGCGTCGGCTGCTTTCCGAGCAACTCATGAGCGAGGCTCTCGCCCTTGCACCATTGGCAGCATTATTCGCATACGCCGCGGGAGCGGGCACCTCGAAAGACGAAGAAAGGCTGCGAAATCCAAGGATGCGGGCTTATTTCCGCAGTCTCGCGAGAAGGATGAACCGAGAAGCGATCCGGTTCATCGAGCCGAGGTCTGCATGCCTCAGTTAGCAATGGCTCCGCCACACTCCCCCATTGAGCCCGTAACCGAAGTTCTGCATGGGGTCACGATCACGGACCCGTATCGCTGGCTCGAGGACCAGGACTCACCGCGCACCCGGGAATGGCTCGCTGCGCAACGCGAGTATGCGCGTTCGTATCTGGACGCCATCCACGGCCGCGACTGCATTCGAAACCGGATTCGCGAACTTCTGGATGTTGAAAACTACGATTCGATTCAGAAGGTCGGGCAACGATACTTCTTCAGGAAACGACTCCCGAGGCAAGAACAGCCCTGTATCTATCTCCGGGAGGGCTCAGAAGGCACAGATCATCTTCTCATCGATCCCGCCGAGCGCGGCACCGGACCATTTACGGCGGTGAAGCCTTTGCGCGTTTCCCCGGATGGCCAGCTGCTGCTCTATGAAGTGAAGGAGGGCGGTGAGCGCACCGGCACATTCGAAATCCTAGCGATCGAAACTCGCACCGCCTTGGCCGAGGTTCTCCCGCGCGGCTATCTGCGAGGGTGTGCCTTTGCGCCAGATTCAAAGAGCTTCTATTACGTCCACGAACCCCTAAACGCTCTACGCCCAAACTATCGTGCGGCGGGTCACCACGTCCTCGGCACGCGCTTCGAGGACGACCAGGAAATCTTCTGCGCTGGCGAAGATCAACCGCTGCGACTACAGATCGTTCCGGGAACGCGACATCTCGGGTTTCTTGTCCTTCATTTCGACGACGAAACCCTTACGGATTTCTTCCTCTGGTCGATTGGCAGCGGCCACGCTCCAGAGCCCGTCATCCGGCGCGCCGAGTACAAGTTCGGACCTTTATTGCTTCCCGACGGGCGCATTTTGGCGATCACCGATCGAAGTGCACCCAACTTCAAGATCGTCGAGGTTCGAATGAGAAGAGACCAGGAGCCGGAGTTCGTGGACGTAGTACCTGAAAGTGATGCGGTGATTCAAGACTGGGCGGTTGTCGCCGAACAGATCTTTGTCTCTTATAGCCGCAAACTCAAAACCGAAGTCCACATTTTCGATTTGGCAGGCAGACGACTCGGCCAGATGCCGGTTGACGGATCAAGCACCGTTCGATTGACCGGCGGCGTCGAATGCACAGACGAGCTGCTCTTTGAACGGGAGTCCTTCACCCAGCCCACCGAAACTTGCAGATATTCCCCCACCAGCCGGCGGGTGAATCTGTGGGCGAAGCGCGTCGTACCTTTTAATTCCAGGGATTTCGCTCATACCCAAGTCTGGTTCGCAGCAAAGGACGAAACCCATGTTCCGATGTACTTAGTCGCACGGCGCGATGTTCTTGAAGGTGGCTCCCACCCGACCATCATGACCTCTTACGGCGGATATGGCGTCGCAATGACGCCGCAATTCAGCGTATTTGTGGCGTTTCTGATGGAACGAGGTTGCATCTTCGCGCTCCCAAATATCCGCGGAGGTTCCGAGTTTGGAACCCAGTGGCATGAGGCAGCCAGACGGCGAAACCGGCAGGTCGCGTTTGATGATTTCCTCTGCGCGGCGCAATGTCTCACTGAGACGGGGCGGACAGAGCCAGGGAGACTTGCGATCTTCGGTGGGTCAAATTCCGGATTGCTAGTCGGAGCAGCGATAACCCAACGGCCGGACCTGTTCGGTGCGGTCGTCTGCATGGTCCCGATTCTCGACATGCTGCGGTATCACTTATTCGACAGCGCGCATGCCTGGAAGGAAGAATATGGGACCGTTGAGGACCGGGAAGACTTCTCCGCTCTTCTCGCCTACTCGCCGTACCACAACGTTCGCGACCACACAGCTTATCCCGCAGCGATGATTGTGTCAGGCGAGTCCGATCAGAACTGCAATCCCATGCACGCTCGGAAAATGACCGCGCGCCTGCAGGCTGCCAATATTTGCGAGAACCCCATTTTCCTCGACTACAACCGCCAGCGCGGACATTCTCCCGTGCTGCCGCTCAATACCCGGATCGAAGCTCTCACCGACCGCATGGCTTTCTTGTGCGATCAACTCGGCCTCAGCGTGTAACAAAAGGTGACTCCCATGTCGTTCCTGATTGTCAGAGCCTATCTGATGCTCCTCTATTTCGATCTCTTCTTGGCGCGCGGGAATTTTCGTGCTCTATACGAGCAGGCTCGCAACTCCCCGGTAGGCGGTGCCACCGGGATTGCTGATGCAACGGAGAAGGTCTGCTCAGCCGTCGACATCGCCTGCATTTGGTATTGGAAACAAGTGCTCTGTCTGCAGAGGTCCGCTGCTACGGCGTGCTTACTGAAGAGATTTGGAGTGCGCGCCCAGATGGTGATCGGGGCACAACAGATGCCTTTTAAAACCCACGCTTGGGTCGAGGTGGACGGTCATATCGTCAACGACAAGGCTTATATGCCTGAAACGTACGCAGTGCTTGACCGATGCTGAAATGCCGAGGTACTGGGGACTATGAGTGCACAATTTGGAATCTGCAACTTCGAGAGCGGACCGCGGAGCGGCGAGTATCTCAATATGGTTCGGCCGGTGCTGGTCCCTTACGGACCCGACTCCGAGGGTTCGTTCTGCCACGACAACTTCGGGATACTCTATCGCGCTCTCTACACAACCCAGGAGGCTCGCCGCGAAATGCAGCCATATATTTGCCCATCCGGTGCGGTGATCACCTGGGACGGGCGTCTGGATAATCGTGATGAACTGGCCCATGTTCTCAGGCCAGAGATCTCGCGCGCATCGACTGCGGTCGAAATCGTTGCCGCAGGTTTCGAAAGGTTTGGAACTCGCTTATTCGCCCGCCTGGTCGGCGATTGGGCACTGTCGATATGGGATGCGAGAACGCGATCCCTGATCTTAGCTAGAGATTTCGTTGGAACCCGTCAACTTTACTACTTTGTGAAGAAGGATCAGGTTGTGTGGTGCACAATACTTGATCCTTTGCTAACTCTTGCGGGCCATTCTTTTGAGCTCAACCACGAATATATTGCAGGATGGCTGGGATTCTTTCCCGCGGCATCTCTCACTCCGTACGTCGGCGTTTGTTCCGTTCCGCCATCCTCATTCGTTACGCTGAGCCACGAAAAGCAAACGGTTCACAAATATTGGGAGTTTGATGGCAATAATCAAATCCGCCATCGCTCGGATGCCGACTATGAGCAGCACTTCCGCGAAGTATTCTCGAACGCTGTGCGGCGACGTCTGCGCTCCGACCGTCCGGTCGTCGCCGAACTAAGCGGAGGGATGGATTCGTCCGCGATCGTATGCATGGCGGACCGGCTCATTGCCGAAGGGTCCGCGGCAGCGAGCAGACTGTGCACACTCTCCTACTACGACAATTCCGAACCGAGCTGGAACGAACTTCCCTACGTAGCTGCCGTTGAAGCCAAGCGAGGCGAACGAGGCTGTCACCTTGATGCTTCTTCCTCAGCTTCGACCGCCAGGTTTGAGGCGTCCCCCTTCTATTGTCTCCCCGGCGGGGCACCTGACAAAGACAACGCTGCCCGCGCATTCGCCGATTTCCTGGTCAGAGAAGACAGTCGGACGGTTTTATCCGGACTCGGTGGGGATGAGGTATTGGGAGGAGTACCGACGCCAAACCCTGAATTGCAGGATCTGATCGTGCGACTGGAATTCCGGCGTCTTTGCCAGCAACTAAAAGCCTGGGCGTTGTCCCAACGCCGGCCGTGGTTTTACCTGTTATGGGAGGCGCTTCGTGATTTTGCGCCTCCCCATGGTGCACGCTCCCGGGAGATTGAGAGATCGATCCCGTGGTTGCTCCCGGAATTCAAGGGCCGGTTCTGGTCAGCTCTCTCCGGGTATGAACCACGATTGTCTCCCAGCGAAAGCCTGCCGAGCTTCCAGCAAAACCGGAACACGCTTGAAGCGTTGCGGAGACATCTTGCGTGCACCACCCCGGGGTCCGATCCTGCTTACGAAAGGCTCTATCCTTACCTTGACCGCGAGCTGATCGAGTTCTGTTTTGCGATCCCACGAGATCAACTGGTTCGCCCGGGACGGCGACGTTTTCTTCAGCGCAATGCCCTCCGGGGAATCGTGCCCGCCGAGATCCTTGAGCGGAGAAAATCCTTCGTGGTCCGCGGACCGATGACAGCCGTGGCTGCGCAATTTAAGCAGTTCGACAACCGGGAAATGATCACGGCCTCGCTCGGAATTCTCGATCCGGAGTCATTCTCGCGATATTTGGGCCGAGTTCGGGCAGGAGAGGAGACTGCGATTGTGCCCCTTATGCGACTCCTGATCATCGAACGATGGTTGCAGGCTTTCGGAAATCGCCTCCGGGTGGACGGCAAAGACCCTACCGCCCCGGGACCCCCGCACCAGTGCAGGTCTCATCGAATTGCAAAAGTTCAGCTAGAGCTAGCTGGGTAGCACCGAAAACTAACGGAAAGGAGGTAGCAACATGGAATACAACAAGCCAGAAATTCTTGCAGTGGCAGATGCCCTGGAATCCATCCAGAGTTCCAAGAAGCCGACACCGGCTCGGGCTGACAGCAACTCGAAAGAAACGGCTACTGCGTACGAAGCCGACGAGTAATACATGGCCGGAGCGCCTCCTAGGGGCGCTCCGCTTGTTTTCGATTGAGAATCATTAGGCGCGCCGCGATCACATCTCGAAGGTTGAAAAGCCATTGCGCTTCGCTGCGGAACGGCCATACATCCATGGGTTCCCAGCCTTCTCACTACTGACGTTGGTCATCGTGGACTGATCGGAGATGCATATCGAACCAGGCAATCATTCGATTTACAAAGTCCAACTGATTCGCATAGCTCCAACCCAGCGGCGAGTGGTCTTCGTGTGCGTACTTCGCGTACTCGACCTGCCGGCCAAGGCGGCGCAGGTCAACAAAGATCTCATCACCGAGGAATGGGCGAACCGCGGTATCGTCCGCGCCCTGAACAATCAGCAACGGAGTTTCCACTCGATCGAGATAAAAGACAGGGGAATTTTCGAGATATCGATCTCGATACTGCCAGGGAGTGCCGGCCATCGCGCCTTGGCCTTCCTCGTTGAGGGCGATGCCGTAGGCTGCGCCGTTGTCGTCCATTTGGCCGTATTCCCCAAGCAGATTCGAGGTTCCATCTGCTTCCAGTGCCGCCCGAAAGCGCTTCGTCTGCGTGATCAAGCAGAGTGTGCTGTATCCCCCATAGCTATGACCTATGACTCCCAACTCGTTCGGATCCGCAATTCCCATTTCGATCACCTTGTTGACTCCGGGTATCACGGTCTTCAACAAGTCCACCATGGGTGTGCCAAGATGCTGAGGAGCATCGGGCACGAGGACGGCGTAGCCGCGGGTTGCAAATAGTTGTAGGTTGAAGGGTCCGGAGCCTTCCAAGCCAAAGTGATCCAGGTGATCCGAGCGGTTTCTGCCACCATAAACCCACACAATCAGTGGATAACGCTTCCCTGCCATGTAGGAGGAGGGCAATAGCAAAGCTCCGTCCAATGGGTCTCCGTCATCGCTCAACCAGTGAACCAGACTGGCCATCCCCATTTTGATACCGTCGTATTGCGGGTTGAGGTGCGTCAGCCTTCGCACCTGCTTAAAGCCAGCGTCGGCAAGAAAGAGATCGCTGGCACTCTGCGCATTCTCAGCAAGGTAAAGTAGGTTCTGTCCGTCGGCAGTAACCTCGAACTGGCGATCCATGTTTGCGCAGGTGTAGCAATCGTCTCGTTCGAGCAATCTCGTTATCCGGCCCGTCTCCAAATCCACTCTGTAGAACCCATCCTGCTTTCTCTCGGCATCGTGGGTGACCACGACCGTTGAGCCCAATTGAGGCATCCACACTTGGTTTTGTGATCGAGGAATGAGCTTCAAAATCTGACGGCCAGGAATCCTTCCGACTTCCGAAGCTTGCATGTGCACCCCGGCTGTCCATAGCGCCCCGTCACGGATGAAGTAAATCTGCTTCGCACTGGAGTTCCAGAGAGGAATGCTGGAGCGCGCTGGTAGTGTCTGATTCGGCACGGATGTGGTGACATCCTCAGATGGCCCTCCTCGAGCGCTGACGATGAAATAGTCCGCGGTGTCTGTTTCGAGGCCGCCTGGGCGAAATGCGTAGTAAGCCAGAGAAAGACTGTCCGGCGACCAAGAGAAGGAGGCGCCATCATAGTCGAGCCTTGCATCGGAGACGAGCAACCGCCTGTGAGTGCCATCCAGGTTAACTGTGAACAGGTCGAACAGAGTTTGCTGAGAACCGGCACTTTCAAACCGTTTTGGTACCGAATACGCGATTCGTTCCCCGTCCGGAGCAACAGCATATCCGGCCACCTTTCCCTGGACGAGGGTTCGTGCTTCTCCTCCGACCGCATCGATCAGAACCAGATCGCGGGAAAATATCTTTAAGCTCCACGGGTTCGCTTCTTCAGAAGGTTCGTTTCGCTTGTCGGCCTTGTTCGAGCGAAACACTATGACGGTTGAGCCTGCTGTCATAGCGCCTCGCTGGTCTTGTTGTTCGGTGGAACCGTAATCCAGCTCCTGTGCATAACGCTCGGCCGAGATCCCATTCGGCAGCACGGGCACGACGATGCTCTTGCTGTCAGCAGTCCAGGCGACGGGGCCCAGTTGGCGGACGCCCAAATCGGAGAGCTTACTCAGTTCGCCATTGGTGGCATCCCAGACCCACAACTTCGCCTGGCGCGAACCGTCTCGGTCAGAAATGAATGCCAGGTATCTGCTATCCGGAGACCAGATACTCTGAAAACTATCGGATTTCCCTTCCGTCAACGCCACAACCGACGTCGACTTTAAGTTCAGTAAATAGACATCGGTGCCAGTAAAAATGTCACGAACCCCGGTTAACCTCCAGGTTCGATCATCGACGGTCCTCGATCTCAGATTGTCTCGAACGGTAAATGCAGCCCACTTTCCGTCGGGCGAGAGCGAAATTGGCGTGAGATCAGCAAAGCTCCGAAAACGAAGAGCGTCCTCAAGCCCCAACGGTTTCGCATCCTGCGCCACCATGTACACAGCCAAGACAAGAATCTGACAGAGAACGATACCTGTCATTGCATGCAAACGCCGAAATCTCCGCACAAACATGCTAGATCACTCCGAGGCCATAAATTGTTGGAGACTCAGGAGCACCGGCAGTCTCCTGTTGGACTGCTTAGAACATTAACTTCAGCGCGAATTGGATCGAACGGGGCGCTCCCATTTGGTAGAGCGAACTCAAGGAACCGTTGCCGACACTTCCCGCGTACTGACTTCCACTCAGGGCCTGCGCCAGGATCGCCTGAGACTGTCCGAATTGAGGATTCAGGGCACCGGGGCCTCCCAGTGCTCCCACGGGTTGGCCGAAGTTGGGGTGGTTCAAAATATTGAAGAGTTCCGCGCGGAATTGCAGTTTCCATCGTTCGTGGATCAGGAATTCACGATGCACGGCAAAATCCCACTGAACTGCGCCGAAGCCACGCAGAGCATTTCTGGCGAGATCCCCTTGCCGAAGAGGATTCCCGGTAGTGGAGTCGATCGGGGGCGGCACGAAGGCCATCGGATTGAATCCTTTTCCGCCAGCACACGGAGGGCCTAGCACTGCAACACAATCGGAGCCGTGGAGATAGAAATCCTGACCTGGAACGACATCCGGCCTCACATCAGCGCCGGAATGGAACAGCGTATCGGCCAGCGTGTTGTAGGAGGCCTCGACGGGCGAAGCGGAGAATACTACGACAAAGTTCTGGATCGCCCATCCTTGGAGTAAGAGTCTTGTGCGCGGCGCCTGAAAGGAAGGCAGGTCGTACGTCGTGCCCAGAGTGAAAGCGTTCCGTATATCGAAATCAGACGGCCCTCGGTTGATATTGGCTCCAAGCGCGGGGACGTTGAGGTTCGAACCCAGAAAACTAGATCCGGAGGAGGCATTGTCAATGGAATGGGCCCAGGTGTATGAGGTCAACGCCTGCAACCCGGAAGCAACGCGTCGCTGGAACCGGACTTGGAGTGCATCGTAGTCCGATTTGGCAGTGTTGTCGACCAAATCGGCAGCATAGAAACTTGGATTTGGCGAGAGAATGTAGGACGACTGCAAAAGCTGTCTCCCGCCGGATCCCACGTACGAAAGAGAAAGACTCTGCTGTTTACCCAGCGCCTGTTCGATCGCCGCGTTCCATTCGATCGTATAGGGTGACTGCAAATGGGGATTAAAGGCGTACAGTGTGTCACCGCCAGCGGGACTCAAGTTTGCGGCACTGATCGGTGTCGGGGCGGCGGTTGCCGTTTCGAAAGGAAAAGTGACTCCCGAGACGAACTTAAAGCTCCCAAAAGGATAGTTCGCATTTATGACACTGGTTCCGACGACGGAACTGGCAAGATCGTAGAAAATGCCAGCACCGCCGCGCAGGACGGTTTCCCAGCCGGGACTGGACTGAAGTTGATATGAGACTCCAACGCGTGGAGCCAGATTGGCGAATCGAGTGGAAAACGGAGCAACGCCCCGCGGAGCCAGAGCTAACTTCTCCAGGTTCTCCAAGTCATATCCAGTGACCGCTGCCAGATCAGGACCGCTCAACGTCCGAGGCGTAAAATCTATGTCCCACCGCGCGCCGTAGGTCACGACCAGCGCAGGAGTGATGTGCCAAGCGTCTTGTCCATACACTCCCAGATTGCGGAACAGAAACGTCGTAGGGAGGTTCGACTCGACAAAACTAAAGTCAGGCGTTCCCGATTCTGCCGATTGAATGGTCAAGAAATTCGGGTTTTGCAGGTAAAACGGGGGACTCACGGAGGGGGTTAGCCTGCGATAATCGAACCCCACTTTCAGGCTGTGCCTACCCTGCTGGATCGATAAGGAGTCCACAAAATTCAATTGCCTCTGGTCGTTCCGCTGCTGCCGGCCCGCCGACAACTGCTGGCCGCCCTTCAACGAATACAGTCCAAACAGGAAGCTTGAGTTTTCAAGGGTGAAGGAACTGGGGAACGGGAAGGAACTAAGCGGAGTGGCCCCGCCAAAATTGTCGATCTGACTTGTGCTGGCGGCATCGGTTCGGCTGACGTTGAAATGAAATTCGTTGGCGAGTAGTGAGGTCAAGGTTGTGGTCATCCCGACCGTCAAAGTCTGCAGCGAGATCCCGGTGGGTGCCACAACGCTCAGCGGGCCGTCGTTCGCACCCCGATCTACGATTTTCGACGGCGAGTAGTTGTACCGGGCCGAAAGGGACCATTTGTCGGTTAACCGATGATCAAGGCGGAGACTATAAGCATCCAGCGTAGCGGC
This sequence comes from Candidatus Sulfotelmatobacter sp., assembly GCA_035568275.1. Classification (GTDB taxonomy): domain Bacteria; phylum Acidobacteriota; class Terriglobia; order Terriglobales; family Acidobacteriaceae; genus Sulfotelmatobacter. The sequence continues at coordinate 23,256 of DATMOO010000387.1, read as the reverse complement.
ATTCGAATAGCTGGCATTGTACTGTGCCACACCGTTACCCAGGTCTGGCTGGCCGGGATCAAGCGGAAAGGCGTTCAAGTAAGGCTGAATGGCGGGTACCGCCAACTGCCGAGCGCTTTCATCTGGAACCGTGTCGAGTGCAACTTGTGGGAGGCGAAGGCGCAGACCCTCATACGAGAGAAAGAAGAAAGTACGGTCGTGAATAAGGGGACCACTAAAGGTGCCGCCGAAATCGTTCTGTCTTTCTTTTGGTTTGGCTAGCCTCGCGAAGTCCGCAAACCAGTCGTTGGCATCGAATACGTCATTGCGCAGATAGTCGAAAGCCGTGCCATGAAATTGATTCACGCCGGAGCGCGTCACAATGGATATCTGAGCTCCGGGTGAGCGCCCGAATTCAGGAGCGTAGCTGGAGGTCTGAATCTTGAATTCCTGCATAGCATCGACGGATACTAAGCTGTTGGTTCCTCCGAATGCACTGAATGCTCCCAAAGAGCCTGCAAGTCCGCTGCCTGGGATATTGGTCGCGCTGATACCCACGTTTGCGCTAACGCCATCGACGGTCCAGTAGTTGGCGTTGGCGCGCTGGCCATCCACACTGAACTGGCCGGCATCAGCAGGACTGGTCGGCACTGTAACCACACCCGGCACCAACTCAATCAAGGTTTGAAAACTCCGGCCGTTCATCGGCAGGTTCTCAGCAAACTGTCGATCCACGACCGTACCCACAGCTGCATTCTCGGTATTGATCAGCGGTACTCCCCCTTGTACTGTAACGACCTCGTGAAACGCACCTACGGGTAACGTGAAGTTCACCGAGAGTGCATCCTGAACATTGAGCACGATGTCCGGTTTGATCATTGTCTTGAAACCAATTTTGGAAACCTGAAGACGGTAGGGACCGGGAGGCAGGTTCGGCAAAACATAGATCCCCTCACTGTTGGTTTTGGTAATGTATTGCACACCCGTCACATCATTGACCGCCACGACTTCCGCCCCAAGGACCGCTGCACTGGAAGGATCAGAGACCAGACCGTTTATGTTCCCGTTGGGGGACTGCGCGAACAGGGAGAACGTGTTCAGCGTGAGGTATATGACGAACGGAACAAAACGGGGGAAGCGCATTTGGGCTCTCCAGCGAGCAACGGATTTTCAAGCCACTCCATCCGTTAATTCGCAGGAAGATCCGCGGCGGACACCACGAGACTTCGATTTAATTTTAGGACGGAGAGATTGCAGGGAGTGGCCGGGATACCGGACAGACGGAGTTACGGATGGTTGGGGTTGACTTTCAAATAGGCAAACAGAAGAGCCTTACTGCTGGGCTTGCGACTGCCGCCATTAGGCTCGATAGTTACGAATACCGCGTCGATCTGGGCCAGTGTTTTCGGGTCATCACACTTAAGAATCCAGCGCTTCTTCGTGCCATTGTCCTCATAGAAAACGCCTAGGTTGATGGCCTGCTGACGGTCCGGGCCCCGCCGGCCCCACGCCTGGAACGTGCTGGCACGTTTCAGTTCGGGTTGCTGATCCAGATCGTAGGCATAGAAAATCAGCGACTTGTCTCGGGTATAAAAGACACGACCGTAAGGCTTCCTGGTTTCGCCGGTCCCGGCGACGTCATAGATTTCCGCGATATAGAGATCGCGCGCACCCATTACCTCGCGTATGTCCCGGTCATGGCTCAGGAGTTCATCGCGCTGCTCGAGGGCAGATTGCCGCTTCTGCAGCTGACGGGCAAGATCGTCGACCTTGGCCTCTGACGCCTTCGCACGGGTAGCATCCTGCGCAGAGTGCTGGGCGAGTGAGTCCAATTTCTGCTCGAGCAACTTGGAATGGTTCTGGGCCGATTCGAGTTTCTGCTCTAGATCAGTCTTTTGCTGGCTGAGCTCTTGCCGGCTTGCATCGCCAGCGCGGAGATTACTCTCAAGCTGGTCCTGCGCCGCCTTCGTTGCGCTTATTTCAGCGGACTGTCGGGCCAATTGACGGCGAAGGTCCGTAATCATTTTGTCGCGTAGGGCAATCTGTGTGTTGGCTATTGCCCGGTCGTGCCCGGCATCGCTCAGTTGCTCTTCGAGCGGCGCCTGGGCGGAAGATGGCTCCTGCTTGGTTGGCTGTGGTTGAGGGGCTCTGGCGACGCCAGTTCCGCGACGCATTCCCACGCGATAGGCGAAGAAGCTGAGCGCGCAGAAAAGCAGAATGCCGGCGGCGTACAGCATACAGACATTCCGCCAGGTGGACTCGCTTGAAAATGGGAGAATGCGGTGAGGGAGGATCGACGAACCATTGCTTTTCCTGGTCTCTCCTGGTCGATGCTTCTCTTCAAGCGCGAGTCGGTCGAACAGTGCCCTTTCAGAGTGTTCTTGCTGTTCGGGGCACCAATTGTCGGCTTTCTGTCTGCGTGCTATAGGTTCCTCACTGGCGGCGATGGCGGGAATTACGTCACTGACGATCGATTCGTATTGTCGAAGGGCTTCCCGGCAAGACGCACAGATGGCAAGGTGCTCTTTTAACCGTTTCTGCTCGTCGTCGGTTAGATCGCCGGAGGTTGAAGCGGCGCAGAGCTCTAGGAATTCGTCATGGGGTTCGCTTTGAGACAACGCCCCTGCTCCTAGCTTGGGCAAACCTTGTATCATACTGCTCTCGCGCCCAGCAATTTGCTATCAAAAATCTGTTTTCGGAGCCGTTCCAGTCCACGAAAGGAATGGTGCCGGATATTGCCTTTAGTCTGGCCAAGCATCCTCGCAATTTCCTCCAGCGTGTAGCCTTCGATGAAGTGAAGCCGAAGAGTCTTCTGCTGATCCTCCGATAGGGTTCTGAACATCTTTTGCAAGTCCACTCCGGCCAGCATCCTGTTGCTTGCAGCGTCATCCCCACCAAATCGGGGCTCCAAAGCGGGGATTGCGGGGTCGTCGAGTTCCGCCCGCGTATAGAAATGCCGCGAATTCAGGTAACGCCGGCGCGAAATGGCACGGGCGATCGGCCATTTGCAGAATCCAGAATTGTGCGGAGCCTTTCGAGCTGTCGAAGGTTCTGCAGCGACGATGAATCAAAATGAAAATGTCTGGGAGGAGGTCATCTGCCTCTGACGCGTCTCGGAGGATGCAATAAGCCACCCCTCGCACAACTCGGGAGTAGCGACGAAAAAGGATGGCCAGCGCTTCCCTGCTCTCCTGACAGATTTGTGCCATGAGGGCTTCGTCGGGTGGATCATTGGTCGCGACAGAAAGTTCGATGGTGCTGGATGGCTTCGCGTGCTTTTCGGAGAGCCCCACAGCGGGAAGGCGCAATGTAACGGGGGCATCCATCATGAAGTAACCCCGGAAAGGCCTCGCGGAAATACTAGCTAAGCTCTTCCAAACTCAGCACTTCCCTGCCGAAACTCCGTTTCAGTCGGTTCTGGACGTCTATCCTCTTTATAGGTTCCTAGGGTCTCTGGAAGAGCATTGGGGCGGGCGATGAAGTCGATTCGCACAGATCACCGCAGGCACGCCATTTATATTCAATCACTTACAGCAGAACCCCATTGCTGGCCGCGGAAGGACCGAAATTCAACCCGCAGGCGCGAAGAGTACGCCAAGACAATACGCGTGATCACGTAATTTTCGTTCGCCAATATAACCTTGGGCCCATTTTATAGCGTATATGCTATTTATATGATTCATATATGTTATAATATTGCTATATTGTAGCATTTATGCTATATTGCAGTCATGAATCTGGCTGCCCAGATCGCTGGGTATAGAGATAGGGGATTCACCGGCGAGCAGGCCGAAGTGATCACAATGATGCGGCTTGCCGCCGGCGTGCTCTTCCAGGATTTCCCCGGCTCCTTTTTGTTGTTTGGCGGTGCGTCACTGGTTGCTATTTCACGACAGTGTGCGTCACTCCGCAGATTTGGACTTGCAGCCGAGAGCGGACAAGCTACCAACGTCCGAGGATCTTCGTTCCTCGCTTGCGGCCCGACTCGACTCGGCGGCGGATGCCCTGAATCTAGGCCCAGTTCAAGCCGAGGTTTTTGGCGACAAGATTCTGGTTAAGAAGCGGGACAACAGCCTTCTGTTCAAAGTGGACATCACTCGGTTTGGGTCCGTGCTTGAGAATGAGGTAGAGGAGCATGCGGTTGAAATTGATGAAGGCAACGTCGCCAAAGGGAAGGCCGCTTCGCGCGATTTGCTCCTGCTGCAGAAGGCTGAGTGTTTCCTGTTGCGAAAGATCATGAAAGCACGTGATCCGTTCGATATTTATCGCTTGAGACAGTCTGGTGTCGTCCTTAATGAGCAACTGGAAAATCATTTGGAAGATACGCTAATGGGCTACGAAATTGAAGCGACAGATATCACCGCGAGGATTGCCCAGGTCGATGAGAAGCGTTGTAGTGAGCTGCGGGCCTTGTTGCCGTCGGAAGTATTCGAGTCGCTGGCGAAAGAACAATTCAGTCCTCTCCGTGACGCACTTCGCGATTTGTATCGACGCTGGTTGTAGTCGGAAGAAAATGAGGAAGACAAATATGGACTGGGTAACTGTGATTCGCAAAGAAGCGCAAACAAGCTCCATCCTTCGCACGGATGAACTAGCACGTAAGTACGGCATCATTCCTGCTGCTGTAACACAGGCGCTGGCGCGCCAGGAGCAGAAAGGGTTGGTCGAGCATGTCGGCAGTAAGGTCTACTACAACTGGCTTGCGCTGGATAGTTCTCCTCGTGACCTGGTGAATGTTTTGCGTGATGATGCCTATGTTTCGCTTGACTCTGGCCTCCGCGAATACGGAATCAGTACGCAGTCTCCTCGTACTCTCACGTGTGTGACCACGGAACGCCCCAAAGAGTTCAAGGCGAGAACGATCACAATCAGCTACCGCAGTATTAGTCCCCGCCTCTATTGGGGTTTCGTGCGAAAAACCACTCGATACGGGAGCTATCTGATAGCGGAGCCAGAAAAGGCAATCCTCGACTGGATTTATTTGGGTATTCAAAACGGAAGTGCACCCGGTCTGGACGAGCTTGATTTCGGCAGTGTTGATCGCCCGAAGCTCTTGAACTATGCGCGCAAATTCCCGTCATCCATATATCTACACGTGCTACCGGCTTTAGTGGAAACTGCGGGTGCCGTAAAGTCGGCCGGCGCAGGTGCCGGTCGAGAGCCGGAGATTAAGGGCGTTTGAGCGTAGGAGACCGGTTGCCCCGGTGAGCTTTCAACGCCTTCCGCATGTCCTCTTTGAGTTCGCGATACGCGTCTCGCATGGGATCGTCCATCGGAACGCTCAGATAGGTGTCCTCGTATGGCGGGAGTTCTCCGGATATGTCTTCGAGGAACACCAAGGCACACAACTGCATGAGGAATTCGCCAAACAGCAGCGGGGAGGCTCCCGGCTTGCGCTGGACCGTGCTCGTCGATTTCGCATTGGCGCAGGCATGGTTGGCGGGTTCGACCTTGGTGATTGTTTGAGGACGCCATAATCCTGAATGCACGAGCTCCGTCCCGTCGTGCCCCCGGGTTTATGCTACGACACAACAGACATCGAGCCACATAAAAAAACTAACCTCGTACCCAGTTCGGTCTTTTTCTGCTGCCTGTTGAGGTGGGGTCTGGCCGAACGCTTTACTACTCCGGGTCGGGATTGGGAGGAACGCTCAAATGCCACGCCGGCAAATACGCGGAATTACATTCGAGCGCATGACACCATGTTTCCTAAAACCTTGACTGAAGGCTTACTTTTGCCCTCCATTCGCTACAATATCCAGATCCCAACATGAAGCCGCACCAAGTTCGCAAACTGACATCACTTCTTCCGGTTTTTCTTTGCTTCGCTCCTATGCCGCTGCGCGCGCAATCCGTCTCTCCCGATCTTTTCAGCGGCCTCAAGTGGCGCCTCATCGGTCCCTTCCGCGGAGGCCGCGCCGTCGCCACCGCCGGAGTCCCCGGCGATCCCAACACGTTTTACTTCGGCACAGTCGATGGCGGCGTCTGGAAGACTACGAACGCCGGGGGAACCTGGACGCCCGTCTTCGACCATCAACCCGTTGCTTCGATCGGAGCTATTGCCGTCGCGCCCTCCGATCCAAAAATCATTTATGTCGGCTCCGGAGAATCCGACATTCGCTCCGACCTCGCCTCCGGCGACGGATTGTACCGCTCCACCGACGGCGGCGAGAGCTGGCAGAACGTCGGCTTGCGCGACACGCGTCAGATCAGCCGTATTGTCATCGATCCACAGAATGCAAATATCGTCTACGTCGGCGCGCTTGGGCACGCGTACGGCCCCAACAACGAGCGCGGCGTCTACGAGTCCACTGATGGCGGCGAGCATTGGACCAGAGTCCTCGACCAAGGCCCCGAAACTGGCATCGCCGATCTCGCCATTGCAACAGATCATCCCAACATTCTGTTCGCCTCGACTTGGCACACGCATCGTCCGCCTTGGAGCACCTACGCGCCCCTGGACGCTGCAGGTGCCGGAATCTTCCGCTCCCAAGATGGTGGCAATTCATGGACGCGCCTCACCGGTTCCTGCCTTCCCGAGGGCGATTGGGGACGCACCGCCGTCGCTGTCTCGGCAGACGGCAAGCGCATTTACGTGCTGATCGATGACGACAAGAAATCCGGCCTCTACCGCTCCGACGATGGTGGCGACAGCTGGGCGCTCAAGAATTCCGACGCCCGGCTCACCAGCCGCGCCTGGTACTTCGGCAACATCACCATCGATCCACAAAATCCCGATGTCTTGTACGTCCCGAACGTCGCGCTCTACCGTTCGGAAGATGGCGGGCAAACGATCTCGATCGTTCGTGGCGCGCCCGGCGGCGACGACTATCACCAGCTCTGGCTCGACCCGAAAAATTCCTCGCGCATGATCCTCGCGACCGATCAAGGCACGACCATCAGCGTCGATCGCGGCCAGACGTGGAGCACGTGGTACAACCAGCCCACGGCGCAGCTCTATCACGTCATCACCGACAATCGCTTTCCCTATACGGTGTACGGGGCGCAGCAGGATAGCGGCAGCGTCGCCGTCCTTAGCCGCACCGATCACGGTCAGATCACTCCGCGCGACTGGTCTCCCGTCGACGGTAGCGAAAGCGGATACATCGCCTCCGATCCCAAAGACGCGAATATTCTTTATTTCAGTGGAACCTACGGCAGCGTCTCGCGCTTCGATCTTCGCACCTCTCTCAGCCAGGACATCACGCCTTGGCCGCTCCCCACGTTCGGCGTCGACATCGCGCAACGCAAATACCGTGATCCCTGGACGCCCATTCTCGTCTTCTCTCCCGTCGACAAAACCAGCCTCTACCTCGGCACGCAATTCGTGATGAAAACGGCGGACGGCGGCCTGCACTGGCAGACGATCAGTGCCGATCTCACCGGCGCGGAACCAAGCGCCAAGAACGTCTCAGGTCCTCCGTCAGTTCAAGACGCGAAGCAGCGCGGATATGGGGTTGTCTACACCATCGCGCCCTCGACGCTAAACGCCAACCTAATCTGGGTGGGCAGCGACACCGGGCTGATTCACGTCACGCGCGACGGCGGCAAGACCTGGAAACAGGTCACGCCGAAAGGGGTCACGGATTGGTCAAAAATTTCCCTGATCGAAGCCTCGCACTTCAATCCCGGCGAAGCGTATGCGGCCGTCGAGCGCCATCACCTCGACGATCAAGCTCCCTACCTCTATCGCACGCGCGACTATGGTCAAACCTGGCAGCCCATTACCGAAGGCATTCATGCTCCGGCCTTCCTGCGTGCCGTTCGTGAAGACCCGACTCAGAAGGGGCTGCTGTTCGCCGGCACGGAGTTCGGTATTTATCTTTCTTTCGACGACGGGGACCACTGGGAATCGCTGCAACTCAACCTGCCGGTCACCTCTGTGCGCGATCTCGTTATCCACGGCGACGATCTCGTCATCGCCACGCACGGACGCTCCTTCTGGATCCTTGACAACATCACGCCTCTGCGCCAAGCCACGGATGTTCGCGAAGCCGGCGCATGGCTCTATCGTCCAGCGACCGCTGTGCGGATCGATAATGCCGGTTTCATGGGCACTCCGCTGCCGCCCGAAGAACCAACCGCCGAAAATCCTCCGAACGGCGCCATGATCGATTACTTTCTTGCTCATCCCGCCCAACACTTGAAGCTTGAAGTCTTCGATCCGCAGCACGAGCTGGTGCGCAACTTTTTGTCCGATACCGCGCGCCTAGCACAGCACCCACCCGTTCCGATTGCCGAGCGCTGGCTTCCTAAACCCCAAATTCTCGATAAGGCCACAGGGATGCATCGTTTCATCTGGAATCTTGCCTGGGGCGCCGAACTTCCCGACTCAGGTGACGAAGAGGAATACGCCGCACCGCGTGGTCCGCGTGCGGCGCCTGGAGATTATGAAGTTCGCCTCACCATCGATGGCAAGATTTTCACTCAGGCGCTGCACATCACCATGGATCCGCGCTCGACGGCCACGCCGCAAGATCTCGCCCACCAAGTCAAACTCGGTCGCGGGATTTTGACTGAGGCGCTCGATGCTCGGAAAGCCCTCTCGGCGATCCGAAATATGCAGAAGCAGCTTTCCGAGTTGCAGCCCAAGCTGCAGCAGAACGCTGATCTGAAGGCAAGTGCCGACATTGCTTCCAATGAACTGAAGACCATCATTGGCGGTGCTTCCTCCCGTGATATGGGCCTGGACAAAGCCAATACTGGCCTGTCTGCCGCGCTCCGAGTAGTCGAGAGCAGTGACCGTCCCGTGCCCGCACAAGCGCTTGCGGTCTATCGTGAGTCGAGCGCCGCGGCAAAGCTGGCACTAGCAAAATGGAACGCCTTCAAATCGAAGCGCTTGCCCGAACTGAATCATCAACTCGAAGGCGCAAGCCTGCCTCCGCTCGCGGTAGCGCAAACCGAGAGAGAAATCAAAGAAAGCGAAGCGCGGTAGAGTCGAAAAGAGGGTGGCCCCGTCCTTAGCTGCGCGTTATTTTGCGCAGATAGGGTGTCGATTTTGACGTCCCGTTTCAAGCCTCTCAAGGTCGGGTGAGCGGTCAAAGAATTTCTGGTGCATATGCATCGTAACCTCGAAGTGACTGGGTATGGACGTCGCGAAGTGATCTCAGGAAGTGATCTCAGAAGGAAACAAGGCTGCAGCGTTCGGCTGGCTTCGACTCCTGGCGTTGTCCACGCAGAGGCGTTGTCGCTGGCGATAGCTGCTGGGCTCTCCCACGTTCGACCTGTTGCCGCATGGGATAAAAGTTCCGTTGCATCCGGTCACACCGATTGAGGCTGGAGCGATGTTCCGAGCCGTCTCTTAACCTGACGAGAAATTCGATTATCGATCAATTGAAGTTCGCGATACCTCTCACATCCTGGAGCGAATGAATGCAAAAGAACTGCAAGGGATCGAGTTTCTGTTCCATGGTATTCAAGTTCTCGCAACAGATGGCAGGGGCCCAGGCCGTGCAGTTCGGGGTAGTTTCCTGCTCCTCGAAACCATTCGATATCTTCCGGAAACACAAGTTGAATGCGCGACCCACCTGCGTCCTCGAAACTTGCGAACTATTAATTAATTTATTAATTGACAAGGCGAGCCTCGCCGCGGTTGCTTTCGCAGTGGGTGAGACGCGGTACGATGGCATCGTTCAAATCACGTCCAGCCACCAGAGCGTCTCATCGCGCTAAGAATTAAGCGCCACGCCGTCGCTTCGTCGGATGCGACACCTTCCACACTGGCTTCCGGCCGAGGTTCCTCAGCTTCCACCGTCTTGTACTGTATCCGGTGACCTTCGCTAGGAATGGCGGTGATGCAGACCAGCCAAGGTGAACAGCAATCATCAGCCGCCAACAACCACAAGTGCGCGAGAGACGTTGAGCCCCACACGTTGAATGGGACACAGACCTCGGTAAGCATGGGCATGGGAAACAGGGATAACATTTCCGCCCCAGGCTAGTGGTAACGCTATCGGTTGACGAAGCCAACCCTTGATAGAAACCCTCTAATATCGTTGATGGCTGACTGGATGCTCGCCGCAGGGTCATTGAGTACTTTCGACGCTTTGCCAGTTTCCGCTGGAGTCCTGCGTTTCAATGCGAGTGATGGGATGTACCTCCCACACAGTCGCTCTTTGTGTTCCGATGACGCCGATGTGCTGCCAGTCATACATCAGCCAGCCGGAGATCCGGACTCTGGTGCTGGAGTCAACTAGTTGGGTCAATTTGTTCTGATCCCACGAATGTAACGGACGCGTTCTCGGCGTCGTCTCAACGATAATGGCACTGGCGATTCCTTGGGCCGGTTGGTTCGTCAGATACATATGCCAATCCACTTCGTCGAGATTGGTCAGATGGCAATTGGTCGATTCGCCGCTCCCGCTATTCTCTACTTGTATGCGATGCGACAGAAAGCCCTCAACCTCGACAGGTGCGCCCTGCAATTGGTCCACCTGATCGGAAGGTAAATTGGCAAGGGCGTTCCAGTCGATCGGAATGTAGGCCCCTGGATCGGGAATGTCAGTGCGGTTCTTGTTGCTATCAAGCGCCTGCGTTTTGGCATCGCTGGCGTCTCCTGTAGGACCGCAGACGCTTTGGCCGTTGATAATCAATGGCTGTGGAACAGCCTTAACGCTTGCTGCCTCCAGTTGTGCGACCAATCCGGTGGGAGTCGGGCCGGGCGAAGGTCCTGGACCTGGAGCTGGCCCTGGACTTGGAGATGGTGCAGAGGTTGAGACGTTCTTGGCCAACACCCATCCCACCGTTCCGTCTCTGGCACTCACGTGGTAATAGCCTGATCGCTTGCTGCTGGATGTAAGTGTGACTGAGTCTCCTTTCTTCAGAGTTTCCAGAATCGTGCTGCTCGTGTTAGGCGCTTTGCGGAGGTTGCTTCCGCGGAGGAGAGTCGCCGTTTGTGAGAGGCACAACACTGCGGAGCAAGAGAGAAAAGAAGCTAAAACCACAGGGCCCCAAGACAGTCTAAGTCTGTACATATGGGCCTCCATGAGGGTAAGTCGACTTGAGGACAGGAATCTTAGCCTAAAATTCAGCCAAGTCAAGGATTGTTGAGAGATATCTGTTCGGAATTCGTAACAGGTTGATGGGTTAAGGCCACGCATCGGCGGCGCAGCTCGTGCAGGGAATAGTGGCAAGTCGTTAGATCCGGCCCCTTTCATACTCCTGAGCCTCATCAACCTTCTGCGCAAGAAAAATATTTCGACCTGGGCATGGCGTCGTCGCAACTCTCGATTCGAGCGTTGCTGGGAGAATGCGCGATACTCAACCTTTGGCTATCGGAGAAGGAGAGGAGGAGCAGGCAGACGACTGCTACATTTTGTAAGTAGGAAGAAGCACTCGCTTATGCTGCCACGGCGCAACGATGATGCAGGCCACCGTGTCGAGCGAATGATTGAATCCTGGCATGGGCCATGCTTCATGCATCTATTGAACGATCCAGAGCGCACATGGATTCCTGGTCATCTTACGGCGCAGAATCTTCCTGCGGCTGTCGCTGATCACGAAGAAGCAGTACAAGACTCCGAAGGTTAGCGTCGGCACGGCGAAGAAGTCCATTGCAGGACTCTGGGATCTCTGGCGAAATCCGAACAACAACGTGCTCGAAACCGGCATGATTCTCAGAGCCCGTCCGAACTCTCTCGTCGCCGAGGTACACGACCGCATGCCCGCTATTCTGGATCATGACGACTATGAGCGCTGGCTAGACCCAGGCATTACCAACCCCGAAGTGATTCTGGACTGTCTAAAACCATCTAATACCACCCTGATGAGGCAAATATCCGGTGAGTCCCCGCGTCCATCGTCCCGAGAACGACGAGGAGTGTGCGCGAGAGGTGCCAGCCGAGAACTCGGCGCCGACGCTGTTCTGACTTAATTGAGCGGCAAGAATACGTCGGCATTTCCTCCAAAGTGCCTTACGCACCCATAAGCTCTTGTCGACGTGACATGGCAGCGTATGATGTCGGTAAGTGCGGCAAGAATACGTGGGTGCTCACCGTGGATCCAGCCGACAAGCACCGCTCTGAAACGCATCCAGAAGGAACCTCGAGACGAGATTGGAGTATCGCGTCGCTCGCCCTGGTTATCGCCTCGGCTATTCTTGTGATCGCCGTTCTGGTCGCCAATCTTCAGTCGCCGCGAGTAGCCCTGGCGCTGCTGATTTCATTAATCGGGTCCTTGCTTGTCTTTGCCCTTTTGCTGGCCGGCGTTTTCCAACAGATGCACAGAACTGAACGCCAGGCAAGAACTGTCTTTGAAGACAGGGAGCAGGAATTTTGCCAAATGGCCGACAACATTCAGGAAGTCTTCTGGGTGATCGACCCCGAGACGAGGACAGCTACCTATGTCAATCCCGCCTACGAAGCCATCACCGGACGCTCCTGTCAGTCCTTGATTGAGGAACCCTCCTCGTATGAGAAGGCCATCCATCCCGATGACCGAGCGCACGTGCTCGGAAAGCTTAAGCAAGCGGCCCAAAGCGGCCATTTCGAAGAAAGATTTCGTATTGTCAGGCCTGAGGGTAAAGTTCGCTGGGTTTGGGTTCGCGGCTTTCCAAGGAAAGACGGCAATGGAAAAGTCATCCGCCTAGGCGGAACCGCGCTCGACATCACCGCCCTCAAAGAAGCCGAAGACCAGGTCGCCGCCAATCTTGCCAAGGCGAACTCGGCATGGGCGGAGGCAGAGGCGCTGCGTAAGGCAACTCTTGCCCTTACCGAAGACCTTCACATGGATTGCGTTCTGGATGCTCTGCTTCGCTCTCTAGCCGAGTTGGTTCCCTACAGCTGCGCTCGGGTGCTCGTGCCCGAAGGCGGTCCGCATTGGCTGGCCCTGGGTGAAAAATCTTGTCCCGAGCCCGCGACGAAGTCTGCCCGCAGCCCTCTGACCTTCGTTGCCGACGAGTCTCCGTTCTTTCAGCGTATCTGGTCCGAGCGGAAACCCATCTTGATCCCTGACACCCGGCAGCAAGAAGGGTGGCAAACCTTCGCGGGACACACTCAGTTCCGTTCCTGGCTCAGCGTCCCGCTGGCCGCCTCGGAAGAGTTCCTCGGGTTTCTCTCTGTTGGCCATGTTGACCCGAAGCACTTTACGGAGGACCACTTGCGGCGCGCCGAACTGCTGGCCATACCCGCGGCAGTTGCCATTCAAAACGCCCGCCTGTATTCCACCGCTGAGATCTATGGTTCGGAACTAGAAAAGCGACTGGCAGATCTCCAGAAGGCCGAGCAAGCCCTTCATCAGTCGGAGGCAGGCCGCCGTGTTTCCGAGGAGAAATTCCAGAAAATCTTCCACTCCAGCCCGGTTGCGTTTTCGATTACGACGTTGGAGGAAGGCCGCTTCTTGGAAGTCAATGCCGCGTTCGAAGCACGTTACGGTTACTCCCGCCAAGAGGTGCTTGGACGCACCGTGTACGAACTGAAGATATGGGACGATCCTGCCGACCGAAGATTACTGCTGACACACCTCCAGCGAGGGGGTCCGCTTCGAAATGTGATTACTCGGCTGCGAGCGAAGTCGGGCGAAATCAAGCTTAGCGCATATTCCGCGGACCGGATCGAATTCGACGGGCAAAAGTGCATATTGGCAGTCTCGGAAGATTTGGTGACCCATGATCCCAAGTGTACAAATTAGGATCTTGCTTTCCGGTTCCAGGCTGCCCTTGCCGTTTTTTGGCATCCTATGACGGAAGCGTATCCTCCTCTTTTCTGCTCTGTCCAGAACTCCGACCGCCAAAAATAAGTTTCACCACCTCTGAACGGAAATCGGTCACGATAATGATCATTCTTTCCGCGAGAAAAAGTTGTGGAGACCAGCCGTCAAGCACAGTTCGGAGAGCGATCACGCAGCCAGCCAAACCGCGAAGACTAAGCGCTCCTTGCGTCGGGTGTGGGGAGGCTGAAAACGCTCCTTTTCGTTGCAGGCACGCCGTGGAAAATGCCTAGAAGCAATCGCTTCCTTTGCCCCGGCTGGGGTGGTGACTGATTCGGAGGAAAATCCTCGACTAGAATCGCGACATTCTGGATGCGGCTGCGGAACTCTTCCGGCAGCGAGTCCAAGGTTTCTTCTGCAACCTTGACGAAATCCTCTCGTTCCATTCTTCACCCCCCGAAACCATAAGGGGACGCTCACTCAGAGTAGCCGTCGTCTGTGTCTTCATCATCGTCCCCTTCTTTATCATCGTCACCTTCTTTGCGGTCGCCTTCGTCTTCCTCGTCTTCTTCCTCGTCGGGCTCTTGTCGAAGGAGGACATCGGCTTGCGCCGAGCGATCCGAAAGGTTCTCGTCGAGGCATTGCGGGAATATTCTGCTCATGTCCACATGGTACTCTGTGCCCGTTGGCGGGAGCAGCGAGTGTGGGTTGTGGGCCACTGACGGATTGACTGGGCAGAAGACGAATCGGAGTTTGAAGCCATGAAAGATTTGAAGAATCGAATCGCCCTTGTAACTGGCGGCAGTCGGGGAATCGGAGCCGCAGTCGCCATCGCACTCGCTAAAACTGGTGCCGATGTCGCAGTGAACTACCGTGAACGAGCCGATGCTGCCAATGCTGTCTGTAGCGAAATCACTGGGATGGGACACAAGGCAATTGCGGTTCAGGCGGACGTGTCAGTCGCCGCCGACGTGAGGCGTATGGTCGCGGAGGTTAAGGCGTATCTTGGGGGCATCGACATCCTCGTCAACAACGCGGCTATCGCTCATCCGCACAAATTGGAGGAGATTACAGAAGCGGAATGGGACCGAGTGCTCACCGTCAATCTAAAGTCAGTGTTCTTGGTAACGCAGGCTGTGGTTGACGGCATGCGACAGAGGAAATGTGGGCGGATCATCAACTTGTCTTCGGTAGCTGCCCAGACGGGCGGGGCTGTCGGGGCGCACTACGCCGCGTCCAAGGCGGGAATCATAGGACTGACACACTCTTGCGCTGCCTCGCTCATTCGAGATGGAATCACAGTGAACGCCATTGCCCCGGCTCTGATTGAGACCGATATGGTGATCAGCAACCCCAACGCCAATCCGAATCTGATTCCGATGGGGCATTTTGGTTCGGTGGACGATGTCGCGTCGGTTGCTGTGATGCTGGCAACGAATGACTACATGACTGGGCAGACGATTTCGGTGAATGGTGGCTGGTATATGAGCTAGTTCGGCGAAAGGCCGCCGCTCCGTTTGACCCTTGCCGTGCTTGGGTTAGATATTGTGACGAATGGAGGTTGAACGCATCATTGACGAGATTGAGCAGATAGAGGAAATGTTCGAAGCGCCGGATATTAGGCCACTCAGCGCAAGCGACATCTCCGCTGCCAATCGAAGGCATGACGAGATGCTCGCGCATAGCCCGGGAATGAGGCACCTACGGAGTCTTAGCGGATCGCGGAACGTGGGCTTCGTCGCCGCTGTCTGCTCCGACATGTGGGGGACCCTATCTGAAACTCATCCGCGAAAACTGCTCCGAGGCCCTGCATATCCTCGACCGCTTTCACGTCGTCGCCAATATGAACAAGGCACTGGACAACGTCCGTGCCGAGAAAACCAGCCGGATGAAACGCGAGGGCCGCGCCCCGGTCCTCAGGAAATCCCGTTGGCCACTGCTCCGCCGCAGCGAGAATCTCGGCGCCGACCAGCACTTCCAGTTGCGCGATCTCCTCCGCTACAACCTCAAGACCGTCCGTGCCTACCTTCTCAAGGAAGCCTTTCAGCAACTCTGGGAATATAGTTCGCCCCCCTGGGCCGGCAAGTTCCTCGACGAGTGGTGCCGCCAGACTGTGCGATCCCGGATCGAACCCATGAAGAAGATCGCCGTTCGCTACGCAATCATCGCGGACTCATCCTGAACGATCTCGAACTTACCCTCTATCACTCACTTGGCAAGCTGCCGAGCCCGAGTCCACCCACGATTTCTTCTGACGAGCCTCTAAATCAGGTGCGCCACAAGCGCGAAGCACCGACGTGGATCGAAATACGAATTAACGGTGATGTCGTGCTGGCTTCTCGATGGCTGGCAAACCGTACAGATTCAGTGACGAGTGTCTAAAAGCAGTCCCGCCAGCAGGCGCATCCAGATTGTGTACAGAACCGACGGTCTAGGTATAAGGATAGCCCAGAGGGTGATGATGATGAACGGGTGGGGATTGCGGGTGGGAAGACGATGCACGAAGGCTCAGTGAGTTTTAGGTTGTGTCCGGTGTGGGCTTGTTCCGCGGGTGGTTAGGCAAACGTGCGAGGCAAACTCCTTGTCGCGTTGAGACTCAAAGTTCCGCGTCATTGCGTCGAAAGTCTCGCCGATAGGCGGATCAGTAGGGTTGAAGACCCACGCACATTCGGAACAGCCCCAACCACGAAAGCGCGGTTGGTCTATCCACACTAGCTCGCGCGGCATGGCCGGATTATATGCGGCAAAACCTCAGTGATCAATATTGATCACTCGGGATTCCGCCTTGGGCCTAATCTACTTGCGACCGTCTAAAGCAGGCATTCATGGGCAGTCACCCTTTCCCAGAAATATCCTGCCTACTTTGCAGCAAGCCAATAGATTTGAAGGTCGATCTGTCTGCTGATGAGAACGGCAAGGCCGTACACACGGAGTGCTACGTCCACCGGATCATCAACCCACAAGGCGGTCCCTCGGCCATGCTTGCCGATTGATTTCTGTGCGGAACAGAGTCGCTTGAATAAGGATGAACGGGTGGGGATTGCGATTGTGCTACGGTCGATGCTTTGCGATCCATACGCGGCCGAGATGCGGACTGGTGCGCGGTTGCCCAGTGCTGAGTTCACACTTCTGTCTCGGAGCAGCCCCACAGGTCGGACATCGGACGCCAAGTATCTGTTTTGGGCTGACTTCTTTTGTCACACAAACCTCCACGTACAAAAAGGTCGTCAATTGGACCAGTTCCGGGAAGCCCGCCTGGGCGGTCTACGTCCTCCTGACAACGGACATCGGGCGATTCTGCAGAAAGGCACTAATGAGTGCGCTATTTATTTGCAAGCCGCCGTTATAGCTGACGAAGCCTTTCTTCTTGAACGCATTCATAAATTTGCTTACCCTTGCGCGGGTGGTACCAACCATCTCCGCGAGGGTTGCTTGGCTCACCTTCAGGGGGTTCTCTGGCTTTGATTCCTTGGTTATTTGCCCAAACAACAACAGAACCCGTGCCAGTCGCTTTTCGCTGAAATTAAAGAATTGATCTGCCAGGTCTTCCTCGACTCGAATAACTCGGGAAAGCAGATATGCATTAAGCAACGCTGCAAACTGCGGGTCGTGCTTGAGCGTGCGAAGCGTGCTCTCTTTCTGCAAGCGAGTAATGTTGGAGGGCCCAATTGATCTCGCAGTATACATCCGAAGAGATTGCCCGCCCAGACAGCCCTCGCCAAAAAAACTACCCCGCAGCAGGACGGCGATTATCGCTTTTTTGCGACGCGTAGCGGAGATCGTGAGCTTCACCGTACCGCTCTGGATATAGAAGACAGCATCGGCTTTGTCCCCTTGCGAAAAAATAATCTCGTTGTCTCGGTAGCTCCGCGCACTCATCGCAGAACGGAACTTTTTGCGGAAAACTATGGAACTGAAACCGAGACTTTGTTCAATCGCCATCTCGCTCCTCGGTACAATCAATTCAATCGGGAGTATCGTATAGAAAATAAATCATATGGCTCGGGAATCTGGCGCGGCTGCTCAATAAAGCTCATACACAATTGCACACAGTATCTACGTGGTAAATCTCGGAGAAGGTGCACTGACGCCGAGGCTCACACATGGGTGCGCAGCCAAGGTCGCAAAGGCGCTAACCAGGGACAAACAATCTGCGCGCTCCAGACCGACAGTCGGCGCTCTCAATAGACGAACAAAAGGCGAACTGTCTATAGTGCGCCCATGCACAAGAACAAGATCAATCTAGAGAAAGTTCTTGCTGCGCTGAATACCGTTTGTCCGTTTCGCGGGCATTCGATTTCCCTGGCAGAGATCAGGCGAATTGATTTTGAGCGCATGAAATGCCCGAAATGCGGATCAGTCTTTGCGGCAGGCGGATCATCTTAGCGAGTCAACTGATGGCCCATGACGCATTAGCCGCGCATGCCACTTACGAACTCGGCATCTCCGAGAATTTTCGTGCGCGCTCGATTCAGGCTGCGTTGGCATCCGCTGCCAGCTTTGCTGTTGGGGCAGCCCTGCCTCTATTGGTCACTGCTCTGGTCCCGCCGGGGGCGTTGATTCCTTTTGTTTCTGGAATTTCACTTGTGTTTCTGGCCCTTCTCGGCGGGTTGGCCGCACGTGCGGGCGGCGGCGCAGGAGTGGGGTGCGGTCGCGATGGCGTCGACCGCGGGTGTGGGGACGCTGTTCGGAACAGTCTTGTGAGCGGAGCCAACCAGAGGAGTGAGCCGTGATCTGGACCTAACAAGTGCGTGCAGCCGACAGCGTCGCCACTCCGCAGTGGACGCGAAGGGGTTTGATCAAGCACTTCTCCGAAAACTTGCGGTTTGGTCTCGAAACATCCCCGATAGGTCAGCCTTGTTGCGGGCTACACCTTCTTGAGCGACGGTCGGTGGAGTCTCACACGGCCGTCATCATCCCACTTGACGATTGCGTCATCTTCGTTAGCTTGCTCAACTGTACCGAATGCTCCGGTCGGCTTTCCGAAGTTGCCCAAACCCTCGACGCGATCTCCGGGATTCAACTCCTGGTCGGCGGTAGCCGCCTCCGCGAGCGGCGGCTTCTTGGCACGGTCTGAGTCAGGGATCGCTCCGGGGTGTTCCAGGGGCGGTTGGGGGGCTTTACGCAATTTCGGTATCGGCTTGTTGGTGATATGGCTCATATTCGAGGGTTTTCTTTCCGAGAGGAAGCAGCCCCCCTCGCTGCAAGGGCTCATCGCCTCGATAAATACATCATAGGCTCGGAAAGAATTGTCGGGCTGGTCCGAACTGCACAGTTCAGGCAATTGGACGCCGATATCCGGCGAGCAAACGGCTCGATACGAGGGAGGTGGGCAGTCTACACAACAAACATCGCGACGCCCGCGGCGAACATTGCAACCGTCGTGATCGTCTCGACGGACCATCCCTGGCGGGAACTCGGTTGGTCCTGCATTATCTTCTTATCCGAAGCGACGACCAGGATGGCGAAAGGAAGGGGGCTAACAGTCCGTTGATGACGGCCGTCCAATAGAGCGCTCTCACGGGATTGATACCTATGAAGTCCAGCCCGACACCCACCTCGGTCGAGAGCAGAATTAAGAGTGTAAAATTCGCGTGCCTGCTTCAATTTCTTGTCCAGGCCTTGGCGCCACCCAAGCGTTTCTGCCGAATGAATACGTCGCCGAACCTGCCAACGTCGGGATGGCAAGAAATCCGACTCCGGCAGAGACATCAACAGCAGTCGGATCCATCGGGCTGGCACAAATCTCGGCACGAGAGAGCCGGAGCGTAAACCGCCTACGGATCAGAGGGCAAATCTAATCACAATCCAGAATGGCGAGCCGTACGAATCCAGCGCTTAGGTGGTCCAATCTGCTCAGACATACGTCTTCGCCACTTATACCATGGGGTGTAGTGAAGAAATGAGATGGCCGTTACAAAGGCCAGTCCAGCTTCCTCTTACAAATGAGGTTCCCACACGGAAACCGTTATTGATTGTTCTTTATGGTGCTGTTTTTGCTCGGTGGCGGGAGCTGGGGATACTCTCGTTGGCGCGGCTCATCATGTCCGAGATATACGGACTGCTCTAGCGGAAGGTGTTCATCATGACTACAAATCTCAGCGTCTGCCATCCGGGCGATGGCATTGAGGCATTGAGTCGATTGCCCGAATTAGCGGAACCTCTCTTGCAAATCGACTTAGAACGAGAGCTGCAGCAACTGCGGCAAGAAGACTCCTGGCAGCGGGGAACTGGGCGTAGTTCCAAAACGCTGGCGAAATATCCAGATTTCCGGATCGTCCTAATTATGATGAAGGGTGGCACGCGAATGCGCCAGCACAGAGCAGAGGGAAGGATCTCCCTCCAAGAGTTGAAGGGACGGGTCCGTATACACTTGGCCGATCGAACGGTGGATGTGGCGGCCGGTCATCTGCTTGTGCTCGATTGTGGAGTATTACACGACGTCGAAGCCTTGGAAGAGAGTGCAATGTTGCTAACCATTTCATGGCGCAGAGAGAAGAGTGCCTCAGAATCATTTTCATCTACTCAGCAGCATTTAGACGAAGAAGCTGTGTCCCGCATGGATGATGAAGGTGGCGCCCCTGACGCTGCTGTGAACCCACCTGGCGAGGCAAGCGAGTCCGGTCTCGGTAGTTAGATGGGTGGAGCGCGGGATTGCCTCGCGCTTGGCGTATATGCCAAACCGGTCACCGCGCTTTCCCCCGATGATCGATTTGCAGAACCAAGATTCGAGTGGAGTGATTATGACTTTTCAAGTGGTGAGCCTGCTGGTAAGCGCGAGCATACCGGTTGACTGCGATTTCTCTCCGGAAGATGACGGATGGAAGGGCTTCTGTAAAAGCCTGTCCCTCACGGTCTATGGCAGTAGTTTCGAAAATGCCAAAAAGAACATCACAACGGAATTACAAGTGCTCATCGAAACAATCCTGCGTGAGCAGCCTAAGAGAAGAGCGCGGCGAGTTGCCTGAGCGAGCGCCCATAATTGTTTTTGGGAAAGGCACTACGTGAGAACCCTATAGATTCGGGTTCGGGCCCTTCGGCTATGGCTCCGGGCGGAGCATTTCTTCAATTTTCTCCTCCTCTCTGCAACCCGACCTGTCTAGTGTCTGGTTTTGATCAGACGACAGCCGCAATCCAGTTTGTCTCGTTACTGCCAGTGCTCCGTTTGTGCTTGCCTGCCGCCAAAAGTACTCGATGGTGCTTTGCGATCTGCTTTCCGCCGTATCGATTCAACAGGTTGAGAGTAGACGCCAAGGGCCACCTAAGTGCACCAGTTAAGCCGAGTGAGCATCTTCTCCTCTTTCAGGTTCCCTGAAACTAAGTCAGCCATCTGAAGTTTTATCCTCTTAGCGACCACAACCTTAGGAGGTTGATAATGTTTGCACGCAATATCTCTATGCATCTGAAATCCAATATGCTCTCCGATTACACCCGTGCATTTGACAAAGAAGTCCTCCCCTTGCTTCGTAAGCAAAATGGCTTCAAGGATGAAATCACCCTCGCAGGCCCCGGCGGGGTCGATGTGACCACAATCAGTCTGTGGGAAAACAAGAACGATGCTGATACTTACAACACTAATACGTACCCAACAGTCTTGAAGACCCTGGCAAGATTCATCGAGGGAACGCCCCAGGTTCACACCTTTGACGTTGTCAGCTCGACCTTCCAAAAGCACGCCGTACTAGCGTAGAGCACACTTCTTGGCACGAGGAGGTGACCTTACCGTCGCCTTCTCGGATCGCCAACCTAGTCCGGTACCAGAGGCTTCTCTCATGTTGTTACACAACACAGCGACGACTGGCGAGAATGTGGAGCCTGCACGAACCGGAACGATCGTATACCCTCCCAAGGAGTGCGGATGAAGAGTGCTTACGAAGTTTTGGAGCAGAAAGAAACCGACCTTGCCCGTGTCCGCCACGAAATCGAGAGCCTGCGGATCGTCGCCCCTCTACTTGCGGACGAATTACCTTCCGAGGAACTGACTAAGAAGCGCGCCAGCGCAGCAGAGGAAACGTTGGACTCCGTAGAAAAGGCGACCGGAACGGACGGTCTGTTTTCCTCGATGAACCCTGCTCGCCGTCCAGGATTTTGGAACACCCTTAAGCGGCAAAAGTAGCTCGTGCTCGGACAGGTGTCCAAACAGCACATCGTCCGTCGCTCACGCTCGAACGCAATCGTGACCCTTTCCTCGATGGACCGGACGCGCAGAACTGTTCGAGCAAACACGGGGCCGAACCAAACTCAAAAATCAAATCGGACGGCGGCGCTTGCGCCTGCGCAGATTGAGGTTTGTTCGCCAGCAATTCTTCCTGGCCGCGGTAGCGGAGAACATCAAGCGACTTGTGCGCTTCCTCGCCCAGCCCACACCACCCACTGCGACGGTTACTTGCTAGCCGAGCTGAGAAAAAGAACGTGGCGATAGCCTTACTCGCCTCCAAAATGTTTTCTCATCATCGAGTTTTTCAACACCCACGCCTCGTTACATCAATTATCCCCATGGTCTGATCGATCCGTGGCTCGCCTCTCTCTAAAATGTGAGCGGTTTCGAACAGACAGTCACATTGCCAGGCAGTAAGGTTGTGTAGTTTCACTTGGATGCCTCCAGGTTTTCCAGCCGGGGCCCCGCACGGGCGAGAATTCGACAGAGAAATCGGAAGCACAATCAAACCCAAGCGGAATGCAGATCGCCGCAAGGCGAGACTTTTCGGAGGATTCCATGAAGCGAGTATTCCTGCTGATCGTTGTACCGGCTTTGCTGGTCGCGATGGGGTTGGCACAGACTCCCGCGGCGGGCGGCAATACCGACCAGATCAACATTAAAGGTTGCCTGGGGGGCTCGGACGGCAACTACAACATCGCGGAAGATAACACGGGCAAGATTTTAAGGATCACTAGCAGCAGTGCCGATCTAAAGGCGTATCAGGGCCAGGACGTAATCCTCATTGGGCACAAAGCAGACGCTGCCGATAACGGGTTTGCCGTTACCGAAGTTAAAATGGTCACCGAACACTGTGCGGCGCCCGCGGCTGCACCGGCTGCGGCTGTTAGCGCACCTGCGGATACGAGCAGCACACCTCCGGCCGCCGCAACTGCACCGGCTGCGACTGCCAGCGCGCCTGCCGAGACTGAAAGCACACCAGCTGTAGCCGCTACATCTGCAGCTGCTTCAGATGCAACTCTCAGCATGTCTTCGGAGAGTGTCAGCACACCAGCGGATATAGTCATCGAACGTCCTACTCCAGCGGCACCTGCCACTGCGCCCGCCGCAGTTGCACCCGCGGCCATCAGTACGCCTGCGGAGACTGCCAGCGCACCCGCTGCCGCCACCGCGGTTCACCGAACGCGGTCTTCAGCTCGACCGCCGAAACTGGCAGCATCGCCCGCTGCGGTGCCTGCACCGGCTGAGCCTGCCTCCACACCTGCCCCGGTCGCGACTGCAGGTGCTGCGCGCGTCGACTCACCTTCGGAGGCTGCCGATGCACCGGCACAGGCTGCACCTGTTGCGGCGGCTCCAAAGCCCGCCTCGAGCCGGTCCACATTGATGATAGTTGCTATTGTTATGGTGGTGCTCCTTATAGGCGCAGGGGTCCCTTTTTACAACCGGGGGAGAAGACGCAGACTCGCGGCGCAGAC
>DATMOO010000386.1:0-6160 GCA_035568275.1 Candidatus Sulfotelmatobacter sp. | reverse complement strand
CCACTCTGACACCAAGACGGGCGCGCCTTTCGGGCAGCCATCCTTGCTATCGATTCGGTCTTAGTTTTTGGTACTACGAACGACGGGCGCGAAATAGTGCACCGTCACATCTTTTCCCATATCAACGACTTGATATTGCCCAACGGACTCCCGATTCGGTGCGGGCTTGAGTGTGAAATAGCGTACCGTCACATCTTTTCCGATGTGAACAACTTTCGTCGCGAGCACCGCGCCGTGGAGCGGGGTGGCAGTTCTCTCATCTCCCACTGCAATTGGCATTCTCTGAGACCTGTGCCTGTTTTCAGCGGGCACCGTCTTTGCGGGTGGCAGGCGTACCTGCTCCTCGATGGTAGCCATGCTATGCAGCTCTAAGGGTCCCAATAACAAAAGTGGGTAACGGTCGCCGGAGGCAACCCAGCAAGCTAATACAAGGACGGTAACAACCGCTGCCACGTCCCCGTTCCACAGCCGCTTGTGCCAGGGAACGCGCTTATATGGCTTCATTCGGAAAGTCGCAAGTGCGTCGGGCTGCTTTGGTCTGTCCTTTGGCATCGTGGCTGGGCAAGGTTGATAAATCGCACCCTTGTTTGCTGAGGCCGGTGTAGGTGCACTGCCTTTGAGAAACTCGGACTCCGAGCAAACCTTGAGGACATAGCATTCCTCGTGAATGGCCTGCCCGTACTCATCAGTCTTACTGATCTCTAGGAGAACTGGGCTCTTGCAAATACAGCAAGCTGGAAGTCGCTGCGAGCTTCTCGGAGTGGAGGTTACAATCCCTTGCTGGCGATCACCGAGCCGACCGGATGGAGTCGTTGCGGAGCGTGGAATGATGGCCCGCATTGTGGTTCCATGACCATCCGATTCTATTTCCAGTTTGCCGTTCAATTCGTTCATACGCTCGCGCATTCCGGCCAGGCCGACCCCCGTTTCCGCTGCTGTTTCGCGAAGTCGAGCCAGCCGCTCCGCCGGGATGCCGGATCCATCATCTCGTATTTCCAGAACTATCTTCTTCAGTTGGTGATAAAAGCAGACGCTAACCTCCGAGGCGCCAGAGTGGCGATGTACATTCGTCAAGCTCTCCTGGAGGACACGGAAAAGAGCAATCTCTATCCCGATGGGGAGTCGCTCTTGAGCGGTTGCGATATCCAACTTTACGTTGACCCCGGTACGCTTGGCGAAGCCCTCGACGTACCACTCCGCTGCACAAGCAAAGCCGACCTCATCCAGCAGTGGTGGGTGCAGCAGGTAAGACATGGTGCGAATTTCTTCGATGGCCTGATCCGCTAAGGCGGCAACCTCGGAGGCAAGAAGCATGGTGGATGGGTCTTGCTTGCAGTGTTCCTCAAGAAAAGAAATACTGATTTTCAGAGCCGCCAATGTTTGACCCGTGCTGTCGTGCAGGTCACGAGACAACTTGCGTCTCTCCTCATCCTGCACTTTGAGAAGCCGCTGCGACAGGTTCTGCAGTTCGGCCGTGCGTTGTTGAATCACCGATTGAAGTTGGGAATGCTCAAGCGCCATTTGTCGAGAATGATCGGAAAGGGGCCACATAATTCCTCCTGTAGCGGCAGCGGCCGAATTCCAGAAATTATTCCTTTTGACGCTCTCAGAGTCTGATCAAAATTGCACACGGTTCCAAGTGCGAAGGAGCATCAAATTAAGCTTTCAATTTCCAGACGGAGTACCATACAGCCAACTTGCGAAGCAGTTTGAATTTCATTCCCGCCTTTTCCCAACCCCCTCTCCGTGCTGGCGCGGTGATCGTGGTTTCGTCATCGTCCGATATGCGGGCACAGGTCCGTAATGGCTTCATGTGCAAGATGCCAGTTCTTCACTCCTTCATCAATCTTCGCGAGAGACCCTGTCAGCGTGGAGGAGTACCTAGGTCGTAAGTTCGATGTGGCATGAGTGTGAAGACCGAAGAGATAAAGTGATGGTTAGCAGGGTCGTCCGATGTGCTGCATCAAACCTAACGGATGGAAAAAGGCAACAATATGGATGATGCTCTAAAAGCAAAACTCGATGAAGCACGGCAATGGATGAGCAGTCAGCAAGCTGGAATCAACGCGGATCGCAAACACGATGATCGGGCAACGCGGGAGTGGGCCAGAGGAAAACAGCGGCCAGCGAATGCGGAACGGGCTCAGCTCAGAAACTCGCTGACCGATGAGGATCGGAGACAGATTGAAGAACGCATACAGCAACTTCTCGACGACAACCCTGCATTGTCTCCCACGAACGCCCGGACACTGGACTCGAAGACAGAGCCGCCTTGTGTCTCTCTCGAAGTTCTTGAAGAATACTATTTTCTGAGAGACATAGTCGGTTGATGGATGCGCACTACGGTTAGGGATGAGCGGGGCGTTTGGCGTTTAGCGGCAAATCGACATACCCTGCGCCTCAAGTCATACCGAGATGGGAAACTCTTTCCAGTTACATTTAGTCTCCAGCGGCACTTTGGGACCGCCGGCCGCTCATGGGGGTCAACTGGCGTTTAGAGGCAGACAAGTCTCCCGGAAGTAATGGCGCCAATTGTGTGAGCTTGATCTGCTTGGCGAGACCGAGCACCTTGAGCACCCAGATTCCGTACCAGTTCATGTCCACTTCGTACCATCGTAGGCCGTGTCGGGCCGAAGTGGGATGCGCATGATGGTTGTTGTGCCAACCTTCGCCAAACGTGAGCAGGGCGACAAACCAGTTGTTCGTAGAATCGTCTCGGGTGGAAAAACGACGAGAGCCCCAGATGTGTGTGGCTGAATTTACTAACCACGTGGCATGCAGTCCGACAACTGTGCGCAAGAGAACTCCCCATAACAGAAATGGCAATCCGCCAATAATCAGCAGGAGCAAGCCAAGCGCTGTGATCGGCAGGTAGTGATACTTGGTGATCCATACATGAAACCTGTCATGGGCGAGATCGGGCACGTAGTGAGCCAGCGTGATTGTGTCGTGGTGCATGGATCTTCCCGTCAGAATCCAGCCCATATGCGACCACCATTTTCCATCACGCGGTGAGTGCGGATCTCCTTCCTGGTCCGTAAACTGATGATGAATGCGGTGCGTAGCTACCCAGAAGATGGGTCCGCCTTCGAGAGTCAGCGTTCCGCAGAACGTAAGAAGATACTCGACCCACTTGGGAGTTCTGTAGCTGCGATGGGTGAGCAATCGGTGATAACCCATCCCGATACCTAGGCTTCCGGATATCCACCACAGAACAATTGCGACCAACAAAGCTTTCCAGGTGAAGAAAAACAGTGCGGCAACAGCACCGATGTGAAAAGCGGCCATAAAAAAGGTCGTTACCCAGTTGATGCCGCTGTTTGTTAAGGGCCTGGATGGATCCTGGCTTGACATGAATGGCTACCCTCCTTTGAAAGCTCAACGACGGACCTGCATTGTTCTGCTTGAGACCCCCTTTGCATCAATACTGCGCAGAAGATGACGCGGATTCCTTTGCTCGTGCCAAGCGTTAGTGTCGAACTTTAGGACTCCGAAAAACTGTTCAGAATTGATCATTGCGCGTTGCTGTCCTCCGTCGGATTTTGCCGAGCGATGCGAGGTTGGGGTTCTGATGTGGGCAACCTGGGCGTAAACATGACCGGACTCCTGTCACCGCAGGAGTCGCGATTATCTTTGGGCCCTTAGTTCGCACCAAGCGGCCCAACCATGACCGGTCGGAGCCCAGAACCGCCAAGATACTGATACGATCCGGCCCCGAGGGGGGAAATCAATGCCCAATCTAGCGAGAGTGGTTCGTCTGTTAAAGAAGGAACAAGATCGACTTGCCAAGGAACTTCGTGGCATCGGCGCGGCGCTCGCAGCTTTCGGTAAGGCATACGTGAAAGGAACCGGCAGTCGAAAGCTGTCCGCGTCAGCTCGGGCGCGGATTGCAGCTGCCCAAAGAGCGCGAAGGGCAAAATTCCGGGCGACGGCCAAGGTCGTTCCCATCGGGGGAAAGCGGACGCTATCGGCAGCTGCGGGAAGAAAGATCGCTGCGGCACAAAGAGCGCGATGGGCAAAGGTGAAGGCCGGAAAGAAAACGGCTTAATTTTTTTTCGAGTATCCTCGATCCGAAGGCGGTCCACCGGGACTTCCTGAAACCAAGGAATATGGAAATGGTGAGCTCTGTAGGATTCG
Organism: Candidatus Sulfotelmatobacter sp.; assembly: GCA_035568275.1. GTDB lineage: Bacteria > Acidobacteriota > Terriglobia > Terriglobales > Acidobacteriaceae > Sulfotelmatobacter. The sequence goes on along the minus strand of DATMOO010000386.1, from coordinate 2,023 downwards.
AATCCGTGCGACCACGTAATTACCACAACTTACGACGCAGCAGACGGCACGTAATACCCTGTTTTCGATGCAAAGCAACGCGAACGGCACGGAAAACGGCACGGGATGGGATGACATCATTTAGCTTAGGAATCACGCCTAACCTAGGCACGGCGGAGAGGTGTGTAAAGGGACTAGGGAAAGTCTTGCAGGAGCCTGAACGATTGCAAGTTCTGTTCGGCGTTGTTGTGATAGCACCGGCGCGTCTGACATTCTGGAGGATGATGCCTTTGGAAACAGAAAAATGATCCCCGCGCGGCACCGAATCAGACTCACGATTGACGTAGAGAGTGCCCTCCAATACTGTGGTGCGTCAGCGATACTCTTTGCGCGGGAGATGACGGTTCGATACCGTCCTCCGCCCCAAGCTACACGCAATGACCTCCGCGCGGTCAGGAAAGCAAAACCATGGATCAAGTTCGCTGCCCCTACTGTATTGACGGGGACGGATCCAAAGTCATGGATCCCCGTGACGATCACTTGGTTTGTGAGTGCGGCCACAAAGCTGCGCCGAATCGCCCAAATTATCGTTGTTCCTGCCCGAAATGCATTGAACTCAGAGACGCGATTGAAATCCCCGCTCGCTGGTGATGCAGGGAGAGTCCAAATGTGACCCCATGACGGCAGCCAAGAAGAACAAACCACCGCGCTGCCCCTATTGCGTGACCGGCGCAGAATTCAAGCTGATGAAAGTCCTAGAGAATGGCAGGCAGATTTGCGACTCCTGCGGCCACATAGTCTTTCCTGAAGACAGAGCCTCCTGGTGCCCATGTCCGAGGTGCATTTCGTTCAAGATCTCGTTCAAGGTTCGAGGTCCGCGCCGGTAGTGCCTGCCGGTTCACAATCCACCTCAATTCACCTCAGTAGCTACCTGTGAGGTGAATCGTATTCACGCGGCACACAAGGGCGACAGCTTCCCAACTCAGTCTGACCGGCGAGATGCAACAGGACCGGCGCGGGCGGCTCACGTTCTGGAGGATGATGCCTTCCTGGGACACGGGAATAGTTGGTGAAATGCCCCGACATTTGTGTTGATAGGCTGCCACGTCTTTTCTAAAATTCACGAGCACCCTCTTGCTTGGGGTTCACAAACAAAAGAGACTGCCTCGGGCGCAGTTCTGCTTGCGGGCAACGAAGGTGGTGGCTTGTCATCCGTCCGCGTCTTGGTCGTGGAAAATTTCGCGCCATTTAGGAAGTTTATGTGCTCGATACTGGAGAAAAGGCCCAACCTGCGGGTTATCTGCGAAGTGTCCGATGGGCAGGAAGCAGTTCAGAACGCTGAAGAACTGAAACCAGATTTGATTCTCCTCGACATTGCACTTCCAACACTCGACGGATTCGCGGCTGCCCGACAAATTCGTAAGCTTGCCCCTGAATGCAGAATAATTTTCGTCAGCCTGGAATCTTCTACTGACATCGTACAAGAGGCATTCAACATCGGGGCATGGGGTTACGTCTTGAAAACAAAAGCCGCGTTCGATCTCCTAACCGCCGTGGAAGCGGTAGTTGAAGGCAAGCAGTTTGTCAGCGATGGATTGTTTGGGCCAGGCCTTCTGTGAACGCCAGCATCCCTTAACCTGCCGCAGACCAAGCAGTGCCTCCTCTTAGTTGCTGCAGGTCGGGTTCAGCGATGCTAAACCGTGCGAAGCCGCAGTCCAGACAAACAAACATCTTTGGGAATATCAAGACCGCCTGGCTGTGGAGATTATCGAACCGACGGAACGGAAAATGGAGGTTCATCTCCGTAGAGAATTCTCCCTGATTACGCGACCCACTGTTAGCGCCGATTTAAAAGGGAGCCAGTCTGGCCGGTTTGGATGGGAACCAGAGAGTTGGCTGATGGTGGCGGGACACACGAATGCGCCGGCCGCCGTCGGAAACCGGCAGTCACGATTCCGAGTTTGTTCCCCGCCGACGATGGTTAGTTCATGGGCGCTTCTCCCGCGCCGTCCACTCGAGGCGTAACTGCGGATCCGGGCTGTGT
>DATMOO010000385.1:0-58134 GCA_035568275.1 Candidatus Sulfotelmatobacter sp. | reverse complement strand
GGCGATGTCCTTCACCCGCAGGGCGGTTCCGGTTTGGGTCTTTAGAACGGTGTCTTCGATGTCACGCACGCGGGTAAAGAGCCCAAGGGCGCGGACATTCATCTGCTGCATGCCGACTTCAACGAAGCTGCCGCCGGCATTAATGTTGTTGTTGGCGAGTTGCTGCTCGACCTGGCCGATGCTTAATCCGTAGGAGACGAGCTTGTTGGGATCGACGCGAACCTGGTACTCGCGCACCGTGCCACCGAAATCGGAAACATCTACGACATTTGGAACGGACTTGAACTGCTTCAGCAATACCCAGTCTTCGATCGATCTGAGTTCCATCAGGTCGTAGCGCGGATTCGTGCTTCGCAGCGTGTACCAGTAGATCTGTCCGGTAGTGCTCCAGTCGGTGCCGATTTGTGGCTGAAGATTTTGCCCGGGCGGAAGGTTAACCTGAGTTAATCTTTCCAGCACTTTCTGGCGATTCCAGTCGTTTACCGAGCTGTCGTCAAAGATCATGATCACGAACGACAGACCAAAGATCGATTCGGAGCGCAGAAAGGTCATGTGGGGCATTCCCGACATTTGAATCTCGATGGGGATCGTGACCTGCTGTTCCACCTCCTCGGCGGATCGGCCCGGCCATTGCGTAATGACCGTGACGTAGTTGTCGGCGATATCGGGATAGGCTTCGACGGGGAGATTGTGGAACGAGATGGCTCCCCAGCCAGCCAGCAGGACGGCAATGGCCAGCACCACAAATTTGTTGTTTAGCGCAAAGTCTACGAGGGCCCGAATCATTCCTTGTCCTGTCCTGTACCGATGCACTGGCTCAACCGCTCCTGACGGCTGCTGCTTTTGGAATGTCCGCCGCCATGAGCCGCACTCGCGAGGTCGGATACGATTGCCCCATCCGTTATTGAGCGAGCACGTGGTCCAACACCAGCGCGTTCGTCACTACCTGTTGCCCTGGCTTGAGACCTGATTTGATTTCCTGCAAGTTCGTGTTCTCGGTCAGCACGTCTCCGCTGACGACTTCCACGCGGCGAAACTTCTTGTCGGGTGCGGGAACAAAAACAAAGTCGCGATCGTGCATGCGGAGTAACGCGGATGCCGGGACGATCGTGTGCATCTCGGTGGCTTGGCCGCGGAACGTAGCCTTTGCAAACATGCCGAGCCGCATGGTGCCCGGGTTCTGGACCTCAATTCGCACCTTGGCCGTGCGAATACTCGGATCAAGGACGGCGCCAATATTGCTGACCCTGCCCTTGAACATCCGGTCGGGATACGCATTCAGCGTGATCTCGGCGGTGTCTCCGAGCCGGACGTTAGGCAGATCATTCTCATACACGTCGCAAACAATCCAGACCGACGAGAGGTCGGAGATCGTAAACGGGCTCGGTGATGAGTAAGCTTGTACGGTCGCCGCGTTGGTTACCTGCTGGTCGGTAATTACCCCCGCGGTGGGTGCCACAATGTCGACGATGCCCATGGGCTTGTCGGGATCGTTGCCCAAAAGGCGCAGATGTTCAGTCGCGGTCTCGAGCGTGACCTTGGCATCAGCTGCTGCGTCTTGCGCAACCTCGAGATCTTGCTGTGCCATGGCGCCGTGGGCGTACAGGTCAAGAGCCCGATTCAACTGCTTTCGTGCGAGCAGTTCGTCGGCGACGGCCTTGCGATAGGCGTCGAAGCCGCCAGCCACATCGTCACTGCGAATCGTCAACAGCACCTGGCCTTTTTTCACGGCGTCGCCGAGCCGAGCATGAATGGCTGCCACGCGCCCCGAGGCGAGCGAGACTACTGGAACATTGCGAGCCACATCGGGCGTGACGGTCCCTGTGACGACCAACTCCGAAGTTGTGGAACGCTCGACGGCGGCCGTGAGCGGAAATTGCTCGGGGTGGTCCACCGCGAACAGACTCGGGTCGGCTCCAGGCACAATGTTTGCGGGCGGTGGCGCTTCCGCTGCCGGGTCGGCGTGTGCAGTGCAGCCCACCAGCACCACGAGCGAAGCAAAAGACAGAGCAAATAGGAAACGGAGCACCGCCGCAGTGGGAAACAATTGTCGCGCGCTGCTCCGGTTCATATCGCGCATCGTGGTCTCCTTCGCCGCCTGGACTAGAACTTCACCATGATCGCGTACCTCATGCTGGGTTCGTCTTTGCGCAGATCGGGGCAGAAACCCGAGCTTCCAGCCACACACGTGAAGCCCGGAGTGGCGGAGAGAAAGGGGCCCGGCGCGAAGGTAGTGTTTCCCACCACAGATCCGGCGCCCGGGTTCGGAATCGTGCTCGGAGTCACATTGTCGCCGGGCGTGATGCCGCCGCGACCAGTCCAGTACGGCACGTTCGCGTGACGATACCCGTATTCCGCACGGAAAGTGATGTACTGTTTCGGCATCCAGTCAAAGGTGAGCGAGGCATCCCACGCTTTGTAGGGATCGCCTGGGTTTTGCGTGAAGTAAGGCGATCCTGTAATGGCGTCAGCTCCGTTGATCGGCGGAAGCAGCGTCAGATACCGGCCCGGATTGGCCATTGCACCGCCGCCGAGGGTGATGCCATACAAGTCCTTCTTGAACCACCACCGGTTGTAGAGCATCCATCCGGCGAAGGTCTGTTTGCTGCTCGTGGCCGTGTTGTGGTGGCAATTCACGTTGTTATTGATGGTTCGACCTTGCGCGCTGACGAACGATCCACTTCCGCCGTACTCGCAGCCAAGATCGCCGGTCAGGGAGAAGGCCATCTTGTCCAGGAACTTTTCCGGATGATCGTAATACTTGACTTCGACGCTGTCGTCGGTGTGAATGCGCGAGCGTCCAAAGTGGCCGTCGCCGTTACCCAGCGTATCTTCACCCATGCCGTAGTTGTTGAAGACAAACGACAGCCACGGAAGCGGGCGATATAAGATTTGTCCACCCAGACCGGGCTTGCTGCCCAATCTCCCGTAGGATTGCCATCCGTTGATGATCCAGGGCTCGATCTTTAGTTTGTCCGTCGGGAACCACTGGATTCGCAATCCATTGAAGAACCACGGGGTGTTGGAGGACACGTAGGATGGTTGGTAGGTCCAGTTATCGAAATTGTAGTAACTGAAGAGACCGATGTAGGAAACGAAAATTCCGGCGTCAATGTTGAGGCCGTGGTTTACGTCGAAGTGATATCCGGCATTGGCCTCCGAAACGTACTTGTATGCGCCACGAAGGTCCCACTGACCGCGTCCGGCGCTGGCGTCATTGCGTGGCGTGGTCACGCCGAACATCCCATTCATAGTCAAGATGCGGGCCTGAACATTTTGCCAGTGAAAGTTGCCGCCAAAACTAATTTGCTCCACCTGGATCTCGTTCGAGCGGAAAATTTCAGTGGAACCGCCCATGGTATCGTCCTTCGGATGATTGAGATCCATCACGTAGTGGACGTCCATGCGGATCTCTGGAGTGAAGAACTTTGAGTCCCACACCACATCTTTGTTGCGCGGGTTGCCGTTCAGCCACGTCCAGTCGGCGTAAGCAAAAGGCTCTGCCGGCGCTGGCTTTTCGGGCTTGGCGGGCGTAGCGACTGCCTGCTGGGCTACCGGGGCGGCCGGGTTGGCGAGAGCGGCGATAGGAGCGGTATCGGTTGCTTTCGTCGCCGGGGCTGTGGCAGGCACCGGTGCGGTTTCAGCGGCGTTGCGACTCTTCAGCTCCGTTTCGAGTTGCTCGATGCGCGCTTTCATGACGGCCAGTTCTTTGGCGATATCAAGGGAGGCTTCCGGTTCGGGCTTGGCTGCGGGTCGCGCCGCCGCCGGCGCCGCACTATTGGTAGTGCCATTGTCACTGGGTAGCGGTTCGCGCAAGACTGCCACTTTCGCCTGAGCGCCTGCTTGAGTCTGCGCATAACAGCGCGCACTCTGACCAACACCGAGAGCCAACACAAGCATCGGGAGGAAGGCTGAAGCTGTTGGGCGTCTACACGATAAAGCTTTCATGATTGTCAAGTCACAATCCTTTCCGGTTCGAAGTCTGGTTCCTTTCCTTGCGAACAGCCTTCATCCAAACAGAGGAAGAGGCAACCTTGGCCTACCACTTTCCACGTAGATCACCATCACATCTGAAAACTCATAAAGAGCGAGTAAAAACTTTATAAATAACTAGTAAAAGTGGCTTACGTCACGCGCTGCCTTTGCTTTCACAGAAGCGAGCCTGAAGACCGCCCCGAATATGGTGAGAAGCCTAGAGGCGGTGCGGCATGAAGAAGCCGTGAAGATGGAAATTAATAATTCAACTAACCTGGATAAAATTCCTTGATCGGAAGAGTGAAGGAGGATTTGTATGTTGCGTGATCTCGATCAGCGGGCTGCTTTTAGAGGGAAGCGTTTTGTGATCCGGTTGAAGGCCTATCGACAGGGCTGCAGAACCGGTACCCCAACCATGGCTCGGTCACAATGTATTTTGGTTTGGCCGGATCCTCTTCAATCTTCTGACCTAGAGTCTTGACGAAAGAGCGCAGGTAGTCCAGCTCAGTGCCGTATTCCGCCCCCAGATGGAGCGTAACAGTTTCGCATGCGTAACCGGAGCCCCCTGATTCGGCATCAGCAACACCAGCAGATCGTTTCGACGGGCACGATGCTCTCGACCCTGACGCCGAATATCCTGGAGTTCAGTCCTGATGGTTCGGTTGTGTACTCGTGGGAGCGTCCGGCCAGCACGATCTCGATCTTCGGTTTTAACGCCTCGACCGCCGCAATTACTAGGGGCGGATCTGTTACGGCAGCGAGCACCATCTCGATATTGCCGGCAGAAAGGCGTTGAGACAAGGACGTACTTGCGTCGTCCGAAGTCAGGCTCCGCGGTACTATTTGCGCCTCATTTCTGATTCCGGCTTCAAAGTACTTCGAGATTCTCCTCTAGGACCGGCCAATATTCTTTCGTTTCCTCTGGTTCCAGCCGAGAAAATCTCCTGCTACCATCAGCATCGAATGCTCTGTTTACCGGCGGAGGAATAAGATGTCTACAGTGGCAGTTCACCATACCACTCAACTTACTGGGATAGCCCCGCAGTTTCTCGTCGATGATCTCAAGCGGGCAATTGCGTACTACTGTGACAAGCTTGGCTTCGAGCTCGCGTTTGAGTACCAATCGTTCTACGCGAGCGTCACGCGTGACGGATTCGCCATACACCTCAAGCATGCGCCGAAACTGGGCGCGGACAGAGAACACCGCAGGCAGAACGAACATCTGGACGCGTTCATCTCCGTGTCGGGCATCCGAGGTTTGTTCAGCGAGTTAGAAATGCGTGGGGCTCAAGTGATGAAGCCGCTCGAAGCAAGGCCGTGGGCATGCCTCGATTTTTATGTCGAGGATCCTGACGGTTACATTCTGTGCTTCAGTGAACAGAACGCCTGAAGCTTTCTGGAAAACTTCCCGATTTCACTCAAGCGGTAAACTGCTGAAAAATAGGGTTCGTTAAGGACTTCGGATTTCGCCAGCGGACTCAACTTGGGCACAGGGGGCGTAGGTCAAATCCTATCGCCCCGACCAGTCTCAGTTACGTACGCGCAGCCCATGCTGCGCAATTCATGTGAGATACCACGCTGCACAGCTAACCAGCCTTTCGCCGCTCTGGCTTCTCGGACGGCATAAGCACCAGTGCCATCTCAACACCGTGACGAACGTTCTGGAACTGGACGGGCTCTGAGATCACGTTCAACTCCTGCAGCCGTTTTCGCAATTCGTTTCCGCAGGTTAGATGAGCCGTACAGTGCTTGCAGTCTGGGTTGTGGATTCTCAGAGCGGACAATATGGAGCAGATTCGAGGCCTGAACGTCACAACACACCCCGCACGACAGTTTGATCTGGAGCAAACTCGCCGATTTCGGCGAGGGTGTCGTTGCGCTTCCGCAAAGATGAGCAGGTTTTTTGACTGATCTGGTGAGCATTTTAGGTTGGAGCTGTGTCACGACTGACACACTAGGGTAGGATTTCAGTCATCGTGTCTCGGAGCGCGCGGCCGCGCCCGCTTTCTCTTCAAGTTCCGCCCAACGCGCATATAGTGCATCCAGATTCTTCTGTGCAGCTTCCAGATCGTCGTGGGCCGCCAGCAGTCTGGGACCATCACTGGCAATCGCTGGATTCTCCATCTCAGCCCGGCGGCCCTGCAACACCTGCTCCGCCTCCGCAATGCGTTGCTCGATGCCGGCATATTCTCGCGCCTCTATATAGGAGAGCTTCTTTTTCTGTGTCTCCGGCCGGGAGGAAGGCGCTGGCTGCTCAGGGCGGTTCTGTTTCTCTGCTGCTCCCTTGCGCTCTGCCTGCCACAACTCCCATTGCGCGTAATCGGCAAAGCTTTCCGCGCGGCCCTGGCCGTCGAGACCAAGCACGATGGTCGATACGCGATCGAGCATGTAGCGATCGTGCGTGACCAGCGCCAGGGAGCCGCGAAATTCAAGGAGGCTCTCTTCCAGGATTTCGAGCGTGGGAATATCGAGGTCGTTCGTGGGCTCGTCCAGCAGAAGGACGTCGGCCGGTTGCAGCATGAGCTGGGCGATCAAAACGCGGGCACGCTCACCTCCGGAGAGCCGTTCAACCGGCTGGTTAAGCTGTTCCCCGGTGAACAGAAACTTCGCCGCCCACGACGCCACATGAATCACGCGATCCTGATAAATCACGGAATCCCCCTCGGGCGCGAGAGCGCGGCGCAGCGTGACACTCTCGTCGAGTTTGCGTGTTTGGTCGAAATAAACGATGCGCAACCAGTCGGCGCGACGAATCTGCCCACCGCTGGGCGCGAGTTCTCCTCTTAAGAGGCGCAGCAAAGTCGTCTTACCGCTGCCGTTCGGGCCCACCAGTCCGACTCGCAGGCCGGCTGAGATGATGAAGTTCAGCCGCTCGAACAGAGTTCGGTCGCCCAGCTGGCAAGATACGTTTTCGAGTTCGATCAGGCGCTTGGTCTTTCGCTCGGTCGCCGAAAAATCGATCTGCGCAGTTGTGGTGCGGGTTCTGGCATTCAGGTCGGCGAGTTCGCTCATCAGTTCGCCGGCCTTATCGATGCGCGCCTTGGACTTCCTGGTGCGGGCCTTCGCTCCCCGGCGCAGCCACTCAATTTCGGAATGAACCAGATTCTCGAGCGCTTCCTGGCGCTTCCCCTGGGCGTGGAGGAATTCTTCTTTCTTCTCGAGGAACGTGCTGTATTTGCCGCGCACTCGAAGCAAACCATCGGGATACACGCGGCTAAGTTCCGCAGTCTCGGTAGCCACATTTTCCAGAAAGTAACGGTCGTGGCTAACCACGACGCAAGCGAACGCGGCTTCCTGCAGGAGGTCTTCGAGCCATTCAATCCCGGCAAGATCCAGATGATTGGTGGGCTCATCCAGCAGTAAAACATCTGGCGCCTGCACCAGCGCTTCTACGATGGCCAACCGCTTCTGCCAGCCTCCGGAGAGTGCTGACGCGTCAGCTTCGAGGTCCTCGAATCCGGCACGACCGAGTGTCTCGGCAAAGTAGGCGCCACGTTCCGATTCGGGCGCGCCCGAACTGCGCAATGCTCGCTCCACAACCGCGCGTACCGACTCCCCCGCGGCAAATTTGGAGTCTTGCGCCACGTAGCTGAGACGGAGGCGCTTGCGGACTGCAAGGTCGCCGCTGTCGGGCACCTCTGTCCCGGCCAAAATCCGCAGCAGAGTGGACTTCCCGGAACCGTTCGGCCCAATCAACCCGATCCGGTCTCCTTCGGAAACCGTGAAGGAGACGTTTTGGAAGAGCGGCTTGGCTCCGAAGGCTTTCGAGATTCCTTGTGCGTTGAGGATCGGTGGCAACGGCGGAGTACTCCCCAGAAGTTCTTCGCGCAATCTGATGTCTCTTGAGGTTATCAGGAAAGTCGCGGATCGCGACGGCTCGCTCGCCGGGAATCGCTGGATGTCATCGAGGACTCTTCCGCTGAGGACGAACTCCGGCGAGCACGAGTGCGCAAAGCCTATCCACAAACTCCGGGGTCAGGCGATCATGCTGAATGAGGAATCGCATGTAGATGGGGCCGTACAGCGAGTCGAGAAGCAAATCGGGATCAAGGTCCCGCCGCAACTCGCCGCGCTCGATGCCCCGGCGAAGAGTCGCGTACGCTTCTCTACGGCGGGGCCACAGGAAGCGCTCGCGGAAAGCTTCGATCAGATCTTTGTCGCTCTGGCCCGCCGCCAGGATGGCAGATACGATGCGACCACGCCGGCTGCGAAATACCTTTATCAATTGGCGCATCTGCTGGCTCATGTCGGCGTAGACAGATCCGGTATCCGGAAAGCGCAGCTTGCGCGTGGTGCTGCTGGCGAATGCGTCCGCAATCAGTGCACCCTTGTTCGGCCACCAGCGGTAAACCGTGGCCTTGCCGACCGAGGCGCGGGCCGCGACCTCTTCAATCTTGAAGTCTGAAAAACCATTCTTACCAAGGATCTTTAGAGTAGTACGAAGGATGGCCTGCCGGGCTTGCTCGCTGCGGGGGCGGCCCGGAGGGCGCTTACCATTTTTGCGGTGTTCTGCGGCCAATAACCTTTGGCGCATGGTCCTAAGCTACCATATAATCGAGCGAAGCTAATTCGAATCCGATACGCTGAGTATCGAATCTAAGTTCGCATTGTGGGGTGCTTTTTGGGGCAGCACGTCTCAATGTCTTTTTGGATTTTAGAGTGGGTGGGATCTCATGTGGATTGTTGCTCTAGCCCTAAGACGGCCTTATACATTTGTCGTGATGGCGATCGTGATTCTGATTCTGACGCCGATCACCATCCTGCGCACTCCTACTGATATTTTTCCCGACATCAACATACCCGTCGTCTCCGTCGTTTGGTTCTATACGGGAATGTCCCCGCAGGATATGGCCGACCGCATCGTCGCCAACTCCGAGCGAGGGATCACCACCACCGTTAATGACATCGAGCATATGGAGTCCCAATCGGTCTACGGATTGGGGATTATCAAAGTTTTCTTCCGCCCGGGCACCAACGTTCAAGGTGCCATTGCGCAGATCACGGCGATCTGCCAGACCACCGTGCGAGGACTGCCGGCGGGCACGACTCCTCCACTGATCATTTCGTACAGCGCTTCGACGACGCCCATTATTCAACTCGGCCTCAGCAGCAAGACGCTTCCGGAGCAGCAACTATTCGACCTTGGGCAGAATTTTCTGCGCACTTTTTTGGCAACTGTTCCCGGCGCCGCTACGCCGTACCCGTACGGGGGGAAATTGCGGCAGATTCAAGTCGATCTCGATTTACCGAAGCTGCAGGCTTACGGTCTTTCCCCTGTCGACATCGTGAATGCTGTGAACGCCCAGAACATCATTTTGCCCTCGGGCACGATGAAAATGGGCCCCCTCGAGTACAACATCGAGATGAACGGGACTCCGGAAACCATCGCGGAGTTGAATGATCTTCCCGTGAAAACCACAAATGGGTCTACGTTGTACATGCGCGATGTGGCCCACATCCGCGACGGATTTGCACCGCAGACCAACATCGTTCGGCAAGACGGGAACCGCGGCGCGCTGATGTCGATCTATAAGAACGGCACGGCCTCCACGCTGCAGATTGTCGCCGGGGTCAAAGGAATCGTTGACCAGGCCGCGCAGTCATTGCCACCGGAACTAAAGATTTCTCATTTGTTCGATCAGTCGCTTTTCGTGCGGGCGTCGATCAACGGAGTCGTCCGCGAGGCCCTGATCGCCGCTGCGCTCACCGCTTGCATGATCCTGCTCTTCCTGGGGGATTGGCGCCCGACGATCGTCATCTCGATTTCGATTCCGCTCTCGATCTTTGTGTCGATCATTTTGCTCGGTGCGATCGGCGAAACGATCAACATCATGACCCTAGGTGGATTGGCGCTGGCGGTAGGGATCCTGGTCGACGATGCTACCGTGGAAATCGAGAACATTGAGCGCAATCTGGCGATGGGCAAAGAGATGCGCCAGGCGATTCTGGACGGAGCCCAACAGATTGCAGTGCCCGCATTCGTATCGACGCTGAGTATCTGCATCGTGTTCGTGCCTATGTTCTTCCTGAGCGGCGTGGCGAAGTTTCTATTTGTGCCGCTGGCGGAGGCGGTGAGCTTCGCCATGCTGGCCAGCTATCTTCTGTCGCGGACGCTCATTCCGACGCTGGTGATGTACATCATGCGAGGGCATGAACATCGCGCAGAGACGCCGAGATCTGCTCTGGCACGGTTTCAGCGGGGGTTCGAGCGGAAATTCGAACAGTTCCGACGAAGCTACGAATCACTGCTGGAGACGACGATCGCGCATCGAGGACTGTTTGCAGTTTGCTTCCTGTTGTTCTGCTTGCTCTCACTGGGACTCTTTTCATTCCTGGGACAAGACTTCTTTCCACAGGTGGATGCAGGGTTGTTGCGGCTGCACGTTCGGGGACGCCCCGGCCTGCGCGTCGAGGAGACCGCTCGTCTGTGCGATCAAATCGAGAAATCGCTTCGCGCAGAAATTCCGCAGGGACAACTGCAGACCATTCTGGACAACATCGGGCTGCCGAACTCTGGCATCAACCAGTCGTATAGCTCGAGCGGGACAATTGGTACGAGCGATGCCGAGATTCTGATCGCGCTGAATCCGGAGAAACATCCGCCAACGGCCGACTTGACACGGCATCTGCGGGAGTTTTTGCCGAGACGATTCCCTGGAGTGGAGTTCTTCTTCCAGCCCGCTGATATCGTGACGCAGATCTTGAATTTCGGCATTCCTGCCCCGATAGACATCCAGGTGGTCGGGACCGATCAGCAAACCAACTATGCGATCGCGCAGCAGATCGCGGGCCGGATGCGGCATATTCCGGGGACCGCCGATGTGCATGTACAGCAGTTGCTCTCCTTGCCCACGCTGCACATGGATATCGAGCGCACGCGCGTCGCTCAGGTGGGGCTGACCGCGCGCGAAGTGGCGCAGAGCGCGCTGGTTTCGCTGAGCGGCAGCTTCCAGACTTCGCCTAACTTCTGGCTCAATCCGAAAAATGAAGTGACATATCAGATGGCGGTGCAGGCGCCACCGTACCGCATGACAGACCTGCAAGACCTGATGAACATCCCAGTGGTTTCGCAGCAAGGTCCGCAGTTGATGGGTAACCTGGTGCAGATCAGCCCGACAGTGCGGGCGGCGACAGTGAATCACTACAACGTGCAGCCGACCATCGACGTGTATGCCAGCACGCAAGATCGGGATTTGGGAGCCGTCGCGGCCGATACGCAAGAGGTCCTCAAGAGCTTCGAAGACAAACTGCCACGCGGCACTCACATCGTGGTGCGCGGACAGGTCGCTACCATGCGGTCTTCGTTTATTGGGCTGGGCGTTGGGCTGGTGGGAGCGATTGTGCTGGTCTATTTGCTGATCGTGATCAACTTCCAGTCGTGGCTGGATCCGTTCATCATCATCACAGCGCTGCCCGGCGCGCTGGCTGGAATCTGCTGGTTTCTGTTGCTGACCCGCACCACCCTGAATGTTCCCTCTCTTACGGGAGCGGTCATGTGCATGGGAGTGGCGACGGCGAACTCGATTCTGATGGTCAGCTTCGCACGCGAACAGATGGATGAGGGTGTGCCTGCTGTCCAGGCAGCCGTGGCAGCCGGGTACACGCGCATACGGCCGGTACTGATGACCGCACTGGCTATGATTATCGGGATGGTACCGATGGCGCTGGGCTTCGGCGAAGGCGGCGAGCAAAACGCCCCCTTGGGACGTGCGGTGATCGGTGGGTTGCTGTTCGCAACGGTGGCGACTTTGTTCTTCGTACCGAGTGTTTTCGCGATATTCCATAGCCGGCGAGAGGCACAGCGCGCGCGTGAGCAAGAGGCATAATGAAAAACAGCGGTTTCCTAGATTCGGAGCGAAGCATGAAGTTAGATGACGAACAGACACGGCAGCAAGATCGCGTGGCTAGCGATTCCGATGGTCGACAGAATGCGGACACGCCTCATCACGCCACGCAAGCCGAGATTGATGAAGAGATCGCCGCCATGAAGGAGCGATCCCGGCGCCAGACGCACAGCATTGAGCCGCCGCCGGAGATTCCTCCAGCTCCGCCGCGTCGCGCATTGATGGTGGTCGGAGTCGCGCTGCTGATTCTGCTGGCCGCCGGTGCGGTCACATTGATCAGCCGCGCGAGTCACGAACGCGCACTGGCCAAGGAGACCGAGCGGGACACGATTCCAACGGTCGCAGTGGTCCATCCCTTGGCGGAGAAGCCCGATGAGGAACTCGTGCTTCCGGGCTCGCTGCAAGCCTTTGAAGAGTCTCCGATCTACGCTCGCACGAATGGGTATCTGGTGCGCTGGTACAAAGACATCGGAAGCCGCGTTAAGGAAGGTGACTTACTGGCGACGATCGACACGCCAGAAGTCGATCAGGAGCTAAGCCAGACTAGAGCTGCGCGGCAACAGATTGTTGCTCAACTGGAACTCGCCAAGATCAGCGCCGACCGCTGGGAGAACCTGCGAAAGAGCGACTCTGTGTCGGCGCAGGAGGCCGACCAGCAGACCAGCGGATACAAACAGGCGCAGGCAAATCTGGCCGCGGCAGATGCGAATGTACGCCGGCTCGAGCAATTGGAGGGATTCAAGAAGGTGTATGCGCCATTCTCGGGCGTGATTACAAAGCGGAATGTTGACCCGGGAGCATTGATCAATGCGGGAGCTGGGGCTACGGGACGTGAACTGTTCGACATCGCGCGTGTGGACCCGCTGCGCGTCTATACCAGCGTTCCCCAGGCATACGCGCCTTTTATCAGGGTTGGCGCATCGACGACGGTAACTCTGCAGGAATTTCCTGGACAGAGATTTTCGGCCAAGGTGGCGCGAACCGCGGAGTCGATTGATCCCAATACGCGGACGCTCCTTACGGAGGTGGACGTGCCGAATCGAGACGGCCGCCTGTTGCCCGGATCGTTCGGCGAAGTGCACTTTGCGGTAGGGTCCAACGTCAACAAAGTGACGGTTCCGGTCAATGCGATGCTGTTTCGCTCTGAGGGGCCTCGCCTTGCCGTTGTTGGACCGGACAATAAGGTACAACTGCGCCCGATCAGCATTGGAAAGGACTACGGAACCACTCTCGAAGTTGTGGCCGGCGTTTCTACTCAAGACCAGATCGTAATCAATCCAGCGGACTCGCTGGAAGACGGACAACGGGTGAACCTCGCCCCGCCATCGCCCGGGCAAGGCCAGGATCAGTCGGCGGCACAGCAGCCGGCAGTTCCGCGGAGTACCCGCCAGGAGGAAAATCTTCCGGAGCAGCAGCAGCGGACTCCACAAGATCAGTCGGGACAACTAAGAAAACCGCATAAGGCTAAAGGGAGCAAGCAGTGAGACGGGGATTTATCGCAGCGCTTCTGTTGTGGCTGGGATTGGCAAGCGCTTGTACGGTGGGACCGCGCTACGCCCGTCCAAATGCTCCAGCACCCGCGCCCGATGCCTGGAAGACACAGCCGCCGTGGCAACAGGCCGCGCCCAAGGACGCGATCCCCAAGGGAGCGTGGTGGCAGATATTCCAGGATCCTGCGCTGGACGGTTACGAGCAGCAACTCTTGCAGGCGAATCAGTCTCTAGTCGCGGCCCGAGATCGATTAAGCCAAGCGCGTTCTCTGGCACGCATTGCGACGGCAGATTACTTCCCTCAGGTGTCGGCGGATCCGTCTGCGGTTCGTGAGCGCGGATCGGGCAACCGTCCGTTGAACGGAGCCGTGGTGGCGAGTGGGATCGCGCGGCCTTACACGCAGAATGTTTATACGATTCCGTTTTCGGTGAACTATGAAGCCGATTTGTTCGGGCGCGTCCGCAAGAATGTGGAAGCAGCGAGTGCTTCGCTGCAATCTACAGCCGCGGATCTCGGGAATGTGCAGCTGGTTTTGACTGCTGAACTCGCGGCGGATTATTTCACCTTGCGCGAACTCGACGCGGAATACCAGGTGGTTGAGGAATCGGTGGGATATCAGCGGAAGGCACTGGACCTGCTGAATCAGCGTCACACTGGAGGGATCGCGAGCGGCCTGGAGGTCGCGCAACAGGCCACTTTGCTGGACTCCACCATTTCGCAAGCGGCCTTGGTGCTGCAGACGCGCGCGCAGTATGAGCACGCGATTGCGGTCCTGGTGGGACAGCCGGCCCCGAATTTTGGTGTGCCGGTCGCGCCGCTGAAGACCACGCCGCCTGCCGTGCCGTTGGGAGTTCCGTCAGACGCGCTGGAGCGGCGGCCCGACATCGCCACGTTTGAGCGCGATATAGCGTTTGCCAACGCGAAGGTTGGACTGGCTCGCACAGCTTTTTATCCACATATCACGCTCGGCGGCGCAGGAGGAGTGCAGAGCACGGCCATTAGTTCGTTATTCAATGCCCCGAGCCTCTTCTGGTCATTGGGCGCCGATGCTTTGGAGCCGGTGCTGCAGGGTGGGCGCAATCGCGCAAACCTGGCCGCGGCGCAAGCCGCATATGACGAATCTGTAGCGAACTATCGCCAGACCGTGCTAACCGCTTTTCAGCAGGTGGAGGATGGCATCAGCAATCTGAGCACGCTGTCGCAAGCACTTTCGACGCAGGGCGCGGCCGTTGAAGATGCTCGGAAGGCTTTGGAGATCGCGAACAACCGGTACGTGGGCGGAGTAACCAACTATCTCGACGTGATTACCGCACAGACCACCTTGTTAAGCAATCAGCGCCTCGAGACACAGCTGCTTGGGCAGCAACTGGTGAGCACCGTATACCTGGTGAAGGCCCTCGGTGGCGGCTGGGATTCGAGCCAGATCAAAGACGAGCAAGTTCATCCGCAGCCGGGACAGATCCTGCAGCAGTAAAACTTCTATCCGAGGAATCTTGCAGGGGCACTCAGCGCCTGAGCGAGGCCGCTCAGAAACATGGCGGCGCGAGCGCCATCGGCCACACGGTGATCGCAAGAGATAGTGAGCGTCATCATCGGCCGCACGGAGGGCTTTCCGTCAATCGCGACGACTCTGTCGGCAATTCCTCCCACCGCAAGAATCGCGGCCTGGGGCGGAGTGATGATCGCGCTGAACTGATCCACCCCATACATCCCTAGATTGCTGATGGTGAATGTAGCGTCAGCGATATCGGCGGGACGCAGCTTGCCGGCGCGGGCGCGTTCGGCAACGTCCCGCCGCTGAATGGCTATCTCTGGCAGACTCGCGGTGTGCGCATTGTGAATGACGGCGGCGACTACGCCGTCATTTACGGCGATGGCCACACCCATGTTCACGTGATCGTGCAGATGAATGCCTTCTGCTTTCCAGCTGGCATTCAGGCGCGGATGTTTCAAGAGCACGCGCGACACCACAGCGACCAGCAGGTCTGTGTGAGTGACACGGATCTTTTTCGTGGACTCAATTTGATCGACGATTTGCTCACGATAGTGATTCAGCGCCGTGGCGTCGACGTCGCGAGTCACGAAAAAGTGAGGGACAGTCGTCCAACTTTGGGTCGTGCGCTCAGCCATGATGCGGCCTAGCGACGTGGGAACTTCGACCGTTCCGGATTCCTTTCGAGTTGAATGAGCCGTAGTGGACGTCGCAGCAGCCTGCACGTCTGAAGCGAGAATTTCTCCACCGGGGCCGGAGCCACGGATCGCGGCAATATCAACACTCAGCTCTTTGGCGAGGCGGCGTGCCTTTGGAGAAATCTTGGCAGAACCGGCGGCCGAAACAGCTTGGGCGGGAGCGACATGAGACGGCTCAGGCTTCGGCTGCGAGGTTGCGCGAGCCGCAGGGGAGACGGATGCGGTATCGGCAGGCGGTTCTTCGCCCGGCGCGACGATCCATGCAATCGTTTGCCCTACCGGGATGTCCGCCCCTTCGGAAGCTTTGATTCCCGCCAGCACCCCGTCGGCAGGGGCTTCGACTTCCACCACCGCCTTGTCAGTTTCTATTTCCAGGAGCGGTTCGCCCTTAGAGACGCGGTCGCCTTCCTTCTTGCGCCAGGCAAGGAGCTTGCCGGTTTCCTGCGCCATCTCGAGGGCGGGCATTACTACGCTGAAGGCCATAGTCGTTCTGGTGGGGAGGGCCGTGACGATGGCCTTCAGCCCTTAAACTCCGATCTTTTCCGTCTTGGCGCTGGCTTCGATCATGTCGAGAACGTGCTTGCTGGCGGGAGCTTCGCTTTCGCGTGTGGTCGGCAACGGGCCGTTCACGGTGAAATAATGAGCACCAGCAACCAGCAGTTCTTCGGCTGGGAAGCGCGTGATGACTTCGTGACCCGTCGGGGTCACCACGATTTCTTCTTCGATGCGAGCGGCGCTCCAGCCGTCTGTCGAGGGCCAGAAAGTTTCAAGAGCAAAAACCATGCCGGGCTTGATTTCGACCGGATGATCGAAGGAAACCAAGCGGCTGATCACGGGCTTTTCCCAGATCGCGAGGCCGATGCCGTGGCCATACTGCAAAGCAAAAGCGGCTTCCTCGTTGGGGAAGCCGAAATCTTGCGCTTTGGGCCAGACCGCCGCAATCTCGGCGGTAGTGCGGCCGGGGCGGACAAGCTCGATGGCGGCATCGAGGTATTCGCGGCAACGCTTGTAGGCATCCACCATCGCGTGCGACGCGTAGCCCACAGTGAAGCAGCGGTAATAGCAGGTGCGGTATCCCATGTAGGAATGCAGAATGTCGTAGTACACGGGGTCACCGGGACGCAAAATGCGATCGGAGAACACGTGCGGGTGCGGGTTGCAGCGCTCGCCGGAGATGGCGTTCACAGCCTCTACGTACTCCGAGCCGAGATCGTAGAGAACCTTACTGACGAGGCCGACGGCTTCATTCTCGGCCAAGCCGGGCTTCATGGCGCGATAGAGTTCGTCGTACGCGGCGTCGACCATCATCGCTGACGTGTTGAGGAGTGAGATCTCGTCCTGCGTCTTGATCACGCGGGCTTCGGACATGAGTTGCTGGCCGTCGACGATTTCGAGGCCTTCGCGCTGCAGGGCGAACAGGACCGGGAGTTCGATGATGTCGACTCCGACAGGCTCTTTGTGCAGGCCCCGTTTCTCGAGTTCGATGCGAATCTTTTTTGCGACGTCTTCGGCGCGGCCCATCTCGGGGGTCATTGCGCCGCGGAGCATGGAAATTCCCGGACGCGAGCGCTCGCCGAGCCAAGGGCAGTTCAGTTGATGGTGTTTGGCGGCGGAGCCGAAGTCCCACAGGATGGGCTCGTCGTTTTGTGGGAGTAGCGTGAAGCGGTTGGCTTTGTCCTGGGCCCAAGTGCCGATGTGCGTCGCCGTGATGTAGCGGACGTTGTTCATGTCGAAGCAGAGCAACGATCCCATCGATGACTTGGCGAGCAGGTCTTTCGCTTTCTGCAGACGCTCGCGGCGGAGGCGGTCGAAGTCGATTCGATTTTCCCAATCGACGGCCATGGTGCCATGAGTTTTGAGTGCCATAAAACCCTCCTGCCTGTAGAGACGTTGCTTGCAACGTCTTGCCGGCGGCGTCTCGAAACTAAACCTTTACCGATGGTGCCGGCAGAAACGTAGCAAGCTACGTCTCTACGACTTGGCGCACATTTCTTTTGCCGCTTTGTACACCGTTTCTTCGGTTGGTACTGTCACATCTTCCAGCGGCGGGGAGAACGGAATCGGAACGTGCATCGCGCCCATTCGCTTGACAGGTGCGTCCAGATCATAGAACGCACCCTCTGCAATCACTGCGGCTAACTCGGCGGCTACTCCGTAACGACCGTAGCCTTCATCCATCACGATGACGCGCGAGGTTTTCTTCACCGAGTCGACAATCGTCTTCTCATCGAGCGGCCAGGTGGTGCGCGGATCGACCACTTCGGCGCTGATGCCTGCCTTCTCAAGCAGAATCGACGCACCGAGTGCGATCTGTACCATGCTGCTGGTCGCGACTAGCGTGATGTCGTCGCCCTGGCGCTTTACGTCGGCAACTCCCAAAGGAATTGTGTAGTCTTCCGCCGGGACCGGGCCTTTCAGCTTGTACATCATTTTGTCTTCGAAGAAGACGACCGGGTTCTCATCGCGGATCGCCGTTTTCAGCAAGCCCTTGGCATCGTACGGGGTGGACGGCAGCACGACCTTCAGCCCCGGAACGTGGCTGAACCAGGCATGCAGAGACTGCGAATGCTGCGCAGCGGAGCGGCGAGTCGCGCCCAGCGTGGTGCGCAGAACCATCGGCACCTTCCAGTGCCCGCCCGACATGTAGTGCGCTTTGGCGGCCTGGTTGACCATCTGATCCATGGTCAGCGTCAGGAAATCGCCGAACATGATGTCGACCACCGGCCGCAGGCCGGTCATTGCTGCCCCTACGCCAATACCCGTGAAACCGGCTTCGGAGATTGGTGTGTCGAGCACGCGCTCAGCGCCGAACTCTTCCACAAGACCGGAGAGAACTTTGAACGGGGTTCCGGCTTCGGCGACGTCCTCTCCGAAGATACACACGCTAGAGTCGCGGCGCATCTCTTCGGCAAGGGCTTCCCGCACGGCCTGGGCGAAGGTCAGTTCGCGCTCAGGCATAAACATCCTCATCCACTTGATCGACGCTGGGATAAGGCGCGGCAACCGCGAACTTGACGGCGGCTTCCATCTCAGCGCGCGCTTCCGACGTGATCTGCTCGAGAGCGGCAGCGTCGGCGTACCCTTGTTCGATCAGCCAATTGCCCTGCAGCTTGATCGGATCTCGATCCGTTTTCCAGCGCTGCTCCTCGGTTTTGGAGCGGTAATATTCGCGATTGATATCGCCAACGTGGTGCCCGCTGTAGCGATACGTGTCCGCCTGGAGAAAGGCCGGCCCTGCTCCCGCACGCGCTCTCTTCACGAGGCGGGTAGCGACCTCGTTTACGGATCGCACATCCTGACCGTCGACTGACGCAGCCTCAATACCGAATGCAGCCGCGCGGCCAAGGATCGTTCCAGCAGTGGTCTCGGAGTAGTGCGTGTACTCGTTATAGAGATTGTTTTCGCAAACGTAGATGACGGGGAGCTTCCAGAGTTGCGCCAGGTTCATGACTTCATAGAGCGATCCTTGGCCGAGCGCGCCTTCCCCGAAGAAGCACACTGCAACGCGCCCGTTGCCCAGCCGCTTTGCAGCGAAAGCCGCGCCGGTAGCGATTCCCACGCTGCCGCCGACAATCGCGTTGGCGCCTAGATTTCCGGTGGCGGGATCGGCGATATGCATCGATCCGCCCTTGCCCCGGCAGTATCCGGCTTCCTTACCCAGCAACTCGGCGAACATGCGATCGGGGGAAGCGCCTTTCGCCAGACAGTGTCCATGACCGCGGTGCGTGCTGGTGATGTAATCATCAATGCGCAAAGCTTCGCAAATACCGACTCCGACCGCTTCTTCGCCGCTGTAGAGATGCGCGAGTCCCGGCATCAGGGCGCGGGTGTAGAGCTCGTTGACCTGCTCTTCAAACAGACGGATGCGCGCCATTTGCCGGTAGGCACGCAACCATTTTTCTTTGATGCTGGCGCCCTGGCCCGTCTCCGGCTTGGAAGTCACAGTAGTCACTGCTTCTTCCCTCCCGTTGTGACCGGAGTCGACACCCCAGACAGGGCAGCAAGAACGTCGAACATGCAAGCAAAGTCATACTTCGTCCAGCCCATACCGCGGGCAGCGGTGAGAAACTCATTGCTCACGGCGGTCGTCGGCAAAGGCACGTCGAGTTGCCGGCCCAACTCCATGGCCAGCACCATATCTTTCTGCATCATGTTTACGTCGAACCAGGCTTCTTCCGGCTGTTGAAGAACGAACGGTCCGCGGTACTTGATCATTGGGGAAGCGATGGCGCTATTCACGAGAACATCCACGGCCGTCCCGCGCGCGATGCCACTCTTTTCGGCCAGCAGCACGCCCTCGGAAAAAGCGAGCATTTGGACGGCAAGGCTCAGATTCACGGCGATCTTCATCGAGAGCGCGAGGCCGTTGTCGCCGACGTGCGTCACCTTCGGCCCGATGTCGAGGAGGAGAGATTTGATCTTCTCGAACGTCTCTTTCCGTCCGCCGACCATGACGGACAGCTTGCCTTCCTGCAGAGTAATCACGCTGCCGGAGACGGGAGAGTCGACCATATCGGCGCCAATAGCACGAACTTTCGCGGCGAGAGCACGGCTCACGGTCGGACTCACCGTGCTCATATCGATGACGGTCTTGCCGGCACTCAATCCGGCAAGCAGTCCGTCGGGGCCTTCTGTGATGGCCTGGATTGCGGCGGCATTCGTGACCATGGCAAAGGTATAATCCGAAGCGCTCGCCACCGCGCGAGGCGAGTCGGCCCAAGTCATTCCCTTCTCCACGAGCCACTGCGCTTTGCCGCGAGTGCGGTTGTAGCCGGTCACGGTATGCCCCTTGCTCAACAGCCGATTCACCATCTGGCTGCCCATGACCCCCAACCCTATGAACCCGACTTTCGCCATTCCTTGCTCCGACCTTTCTAGTGAACGTTCTGTTTCCCGGGGGCGCGTTTTGCCGCCGGGGCCTGACTGTCTTGGCTAACTTGCGAGAGATGCGCATGCATGGCTTCGCGCGCTTTCTCCGCATCGTGACGCTCCACCGCTTCGAGAATTCGCTTATGATGAACCTGGCCGCGCTCGGGACCTCCGGGCACGCGGAATATCCTCAGACGTTGCTCTCGCAATAGGCCGACGATGGAATCGAGGAGCGAAAGTATCAGCGGATTGGCCGCACCTTCTGCGAGGGCGAGATGAAAATCGAGATCGGCTTCGATGTAGGCTTCGGGATCCTGGCCCGCACGATCCATGACTGAGACGGCCTCGCGCATCGTCGCCAGCTCCGGCTCTTGAATCCGCACTGCCGCCAGCGCCGCGATTTCAGGCTCAAGGATCGCCCGGACCTCCGCCAGGTGCTTCGAGCCCTCTGGCTGTCCGATCTTTACCATCAGGTCCAGAGACTGGCGGACGGCCTGCGTGGTGCCGTCGGTGATGAAAGTTCCTCGTCCGGAGTACGCCTCGACCAGCCCTTTCTCGCGAAGAGCTTTCACCGCTTCGCGCACTGCAGTGCGACTGACACCGAAGCGTTGGGCAAGGTCCCGCTCGGCAGGGAGCTGGTCGCCGGGTTTCAGATCGCCTTTGACTATGGATTCCTCGATCTGCTGAACAATTTGCTCGTAAAGGCGCGAAGTGCGAACCAGTTTGTACACGAGCCTCTCCCCCGCACTAGGGACGGCGAAAGGCGTAGAGCCGCCGTCGCTGGTCCGGCTACTATACCGCAGAACCGAGCCGAGCTGACGCGTTAGTTGCGGGCGGAACATTGGATTGGTATATAGGTATGGTGGTATTACCACCTGAAAGTACCACACTTCGACTGGGCCATGCAAGCCCTCTTCTTACGCGATGGTTTGGAGTTGCCGCATTAAGAACTTGTCCCCTCAAGGTAGCTCGCGTAGCCTCGCAGAATCCGGCAAAACCTAATTTTGCTTGACAGGGTTTCCTTGATGGTGGTATGGCTGTCGGACCAGAAAGTGAGGGGTTCTATGCGATCGCGTACGGTCACGTCCCAAGATGGGCGGGCCACCAGAGCTCGCCGGCTTCTCGTTGTGGTTTTCACCTTGGTAGCTCTGTCCCTTTCGGCCCTGGCCCAGTCGACGGCCGGCAGAATCCTGGGCACCCTGACCGATCAGAGCGGAGCCGCCGTCGCGGGGGCCACGGTGGTGGTCACGGACGCAGAGCGTGGCACCTCTCGCACGGTTACAACCGATGAATCAGGCAGCTACGCCGTCCCGGATCTGCCTCCCGGCATCTACAAGATTCACGTCCAGGCCAAAGGCTTCAAGAGTATCGATCGACCCAACGTGCAGATCGAAGTGGCCAGCGACGTCCGTGCCGACTTCGCGCTACAAGCTGGAAGTGTTACTGAGATATTGACGATTACCGAGGAAGTGCCTCTGCTCAACACGACCTCGTCGACGCTCGGTGGAACGCTGAGCAACAAGGAGATCAACGACCTTCCGCTCAGCGGGCGCAACTACGAGAACCTGCTGCAGTTGCGGCCTGGGGTCATGCGTTATCCCGGCGGAGGATTCTCAACCACAAGCTCCAATGGCCTGCGCGCGGAAGACAATTCCTACTTCCTCGAAGGCCTGTTCAACAGCGAACCATACTCTGGCCAGGCGATCGTCAATGGGGCTGGCATTGCGGGAGACTCCGCAACCATCCTTCCCATCGACGCGATTCAGGAGTTCAATCTCCAGCAGAATCCTCCCGCCGAGTACGGATGGAAGCCGGGTTCGGTCGTGAACGTCGGTTTGAAGTCGGGCACCAACAATATCCATGGCACAGCGTTTGGCTTCGGGCGCGACGGGGACCACCTCGATGCTCGGAACTTCTTCAACGCAGCGCCGAGCCCGAAACTGCAGCGGACGCTTGAGCAGTTTGGGGGTAGCCTGGGCGGCGCGCTCATCAAAGATAAGGCATTCTTCTTCGCCGCTTATGAAGGGCAGCGCTACAACGTCGGCAATTCGTTTGGTGGAATTACGAGTCCGTCGATGCAGCACATCCCATCGAGCGGGGCAGACTGCTCCTTTGGTTTCGCCGGCGACTGCGTTAACAGCATTCCCGATGTTCTGGCTGATCTTGAATCGGCCGCCAACACCAGCGGATTCGGAGTGAGTGCCGCGAGCCTAAAAATTGCAGGTTGCAATGCTTCTGGCACGTGCGACGGCTCCGGATTCCCGCTGAACAACACCCCGGGGATCGCCATCACGAACGGCTTCAACAACGTGGTTCACGTGGACAATGTCGTCGGCAAGCTGGATTTCAAAGTCAATGATCGCAGCAGCATCAGCGGGACCTACTTCTTTGGCAACAACTCGGGAACCGTCGAGGACTTTCCGGAGTATCAGCAGAAATGGCTCTCGAACATTCACACCCGCGCCCAGGTACTCGGCGGAAACTGGATCTACACGCCAACCTCCCACCTGGTCAACGAACTGCGGGGCGGCTATAACCGTCTCTATCAGCCCACCTTACCGGGCGATCTCAACACGCCGGCCTCTTCCTACGGTCTGAACACCGGAGCGAACGGACCTTTCACGGGCGGTCTTCCCCGCATTGGCTTCGGCGGCTATTTCTTCCCCGGTCTGGGCGGATTCAAGTGGCCGAAATTCCAGGGCCCGGACTCGATCACGCAATTCGTGGATCACGTTTCCTACACGGCGGGCAAGCACTCTCTGAGGTTCGGTGGCGAACTTCACTACAACAATGTGCGGAACGCCGCGTACGGCAACGCGCGTGGCAGTGTAACGTTCCTTGGAGGCGTGGTCAGTGGGAACCCGCTTCCGAACGGTTCGAGCCCACTCGAGGATTTCTTCGCCGGGCTGCCATTCAAGTCATCGCTCGAGGTTGGAAACCCGACGCTGCAGCTGCACAACTGGGCTTATGCGGGATTCTTCCAGGATGACTGGCGGGTGAAGAAGAACCTCACGCTGAACTTCGGCGTGCGCTACGAATACAGCACCGTGCCGCAAGAAGCTCACAACCTGCTCGGCAATTTCGATCCGAATGTGGGCCTGGTGCAGGTCGGCCATGGAATCGGCAATCTCTACAATCCCGATCACAAGAACTTCGGCCCGCGTGGTGGTTTCGCCTGGGATATTACCGGCAACGGCCGAACCGTTCTGCGCGGCGGCGGGGGGTTGATGTACGAGACTGTGAACTGGCAGTCCTTCGTCGCTTTCAACAACGCATTCGGTCCCGGCAGCGTGCCGACAGGCTGGACCGTCACCGTCAATGGAGTGACGACTCCTAATCCTTCTGGCGGAACGATCACAACCGGAAACCTGACGACCAAAAACTTCTTGAATCCGGTCCCTTGGGATGTAGGTCCCGTTTACTCGCCCAACCAAGATTGTTCTGACACCGCCCCCTGTCCCATCATGTCGGTCGACCGCAATCTCACAGTTCCCTATGTGTGGAACTGGAATCTGAGCCTGCAACAGGCTCTTACTCCGAACTTGACTTTGGAAATGGCGTACGTCGGAAATCGCGGATCGAAACTGACGGGCATTCGCGACATCAATCAGCCGCCGGTGGGATCGGGATGGCCGCTCGGCACTCAAGCCAATCCGGGCGCCTTGGCGTTATGCCTGCAGAGCGCACCCGCGTACGACAATTGCGCTGCCGATAATAACGCCGAAGCAGCTGCCGAACCCTTCGCCTCGAAGTTCCCCTATCTCGCCAACATCTTTAACATGGCGAACGTCTACCGGTCCAACTACAACGGCCTGCAAGTCACTTTGAATGCGAGGAACTACCACGGCCTGAACATGGTCTTGGGCTATACCTACGCCCATGCCTCCGATAACGTGGGTGCGAACTGGGATTTCGGTTACGGCTCGGGCCTTCCGCAGAACTCATATAATCCGGGCGCAGAGTATGCCAACAGTGATTTCGACATTCGTCACCGGCTGACGCTCTCGCTCACTTACGCGATTCCTGGCCGCACAGGCCATGGTCAGATGCTGGAAGGATGGGAGATCAATTCGATCACCACGCTACAGACCCCGCAATATTGGGGACCGATCGACCTTGGAACCGATGCCGCCGGCACGGGTGCGCTGCCTGTAAGTCCTCCGGCAACGGCACCTATCCGATGGAGCTTTTATCGCGCGGGGAGCGCCACTCGCGGCAATCCCCCGGACTTTAAGTCGGGTAAGGGGGTTCCCATTCCTCTCTACGGCGGATCGAGCGGCCTTCCGATACCTTCCGGCTGCGCGGCATCAGCGCTCGCGGTCGATGGTGGCAATCCGGGAGCCGAGACAGCCGCGCTAAACCTGTTCGGCTGCTACGCTGCCGGCAATTCTGTGATGATGGCGCCGCCACTCGGACAATTCGGAAACATGGGCCGAAATATGTTCCAGGATACCGGCTTCAAGAACTTTGATTTCTCGATCGCCAAGAATTTTCACATCAGAGAAACCATGCGGCTGCAGTTCCGCGTGGAGTTCTTCAACATCCTCAACCACCCGAACTTCGCGAATCCCTACGGAGGACAGAACGGGTTTGGCCTGAATGACCCATCCGCCGGGGGCTTCGGCTGTGGATGTGCAACGCCTGACATTGCTGCAGCAAATCCGGCTATCGGTTCCGGCGGGCCACGCTCGGTTCAGATTGGCGCGAAGTTCGTTTTCTAATTTGAGTCAGCAGTACGGCATGACAGGCCGGACGCAGTTTCCGTCCGGCCTTTCTCATCGAAGTTCTAATGCGAGATCAAAGGTATGACGAACAAAAAGGGATTCGTTTTTCTACTTTCGCTCCTGGTGGCCTTACCACCAGTCATTGGCCACGCGCAGGAACACCGGGAACGTACCACCGACGAGATTAAGAGTGAGGCAGTGCATCGCGCCGAGGTCGGTCAGTATCCATTGATTGGACTTGATCCCGCGGACGTCAAAGAGGCGTTCGAAAGTGTCCATTCTGCTGACAAAGACGAATGGGCTGCGGCGTTTATGCGCGTGGCCGATCACTATTTCAACGAAGCCAAAGCGCTCGAGAAATCGGACCCCTCCCAGGCGAACGCTGACTACATTCGGGCGTGGCGGCTTTACTCTTTCGGGCGCTGGCCGATTCCCGCCTCTCCGGGGAAGCAGCGCTCGTACGAGAAGGCCATCGAGTCGTTCCTCGCTCATGCGAAGTTTTTCGACCCGCCGCTTGAAGTGGTGCGCATTCCGTTTGCGGGGAAAGAAATCATCGGATACCTGCGACTGCCGAAGAGCGCGAAAGGGCCGGTGCCGCTAGTCATCGCTGTGAATGGACTCGATAGCCGGAAGGAAGATTTGACAGAGAGTTTTGGCGCGATTCTTCCTTTTGGAATTGGCTTCCTAGCGGTCGATGGTCCCGGGACCGGGCAGGCGCCGATCAAGGTCAGCGAGACTTCCGAGCGCATGCTTTCGAAGGTGATCGACTACGCGCAGTCGCGGCCGGAGATCGACAAGAACCGCATCGCGCTGCACGGCGTGAGTTGGGGAGCTTACTGGGCTACGAAGATGGCCATCGTTGAACGCGCGCGTTTGCGCGGGGCGAGCGCGCAATCCCCTCCGATCGACGAGTTCTTTCAGAAAGATTTCCTCATGAACCATCTGCTGGGAAATCGGGAATACCTATTCGATCAGGTTCCGGCGCTGATGAACATCCTCGAAGGCGTGCACACGCTCGATGAGATGGGGGAATATCTGCCGAAGATGTCACTGGTGCATCAGGACCTGCTCGGGAAGCCCATGGCGCCGATGCTTGTGATTGCAGGAGTACTCGACACGCAAGTGCCGATCGCCGACGAATACCTGCTGCTGAGCAAGGGCGATGTTCCGAAAGACGCGTGGATCAACCCGCACGGCAGCCATCTCGGGCGGCAGGTGGGTGTGTGGCCCGATCCCAGGATCTTCAAAGAAGTGATCATCCCGTGGCTGGTGAAGACGCTGCAAACGCCGTAGAGGACCGCTCGGCTTCGCCTTCGCCTGACAGCCGAGGCGGCTGTCGCCACATGAA
This sequence comes from Candidatus Sulfotelmatobacter sp., assembly GCA_035568275.1. GTDB lineage: Bacteria > Acidobacteriota > Terriglobia > Terriglobales > Acidobacteriaceae > Sulfotelmatobacter. The sequence goes on along the minus strand of DATMOO010000385.1, from coordinate 31,693 downwards.
CCGTTCGGATAAGAAACGAGACTAAACATGACGACTGCAACCATCCCCGCATCCCCGCCGCCCGCGCGCATCCGGCGCTGGTATTCGTCGTTGTGGGTGCAGGTCACCGCAGGAATTGTGCTGGCCGTCATCTTCGGAGCCCTCAGTCCCGCCCGCGCAGTCGCCATGAAGCCGCTCGGCGATGGCTTCATTCGACTGGTCACCATGCTCATCACAGTGATGATTTTCTGCACCGTGGTAACCGGAATCGCAGGCATGCGCGATCTGCGCAAGGTGGGGCGCGTCGGGGGAAAGGCGCTCCTCTATTTCGAAGTCGTTTCGACGCTTGCGTTGGTGGTTGGGTTGATCGTTGGCAACGTGGTGCATCCGGGCAGCGGTTTTAACGTGAACGCCGCTACTCTCGACGCGCGGGCGGTCGCGGACTACGCAGGGCAGGCGAAGGCGCAAACCGTCACCGATTTCCTGATGCACATTATTCCGACTACGATCGTGGACGCTTTCGCGAAGGGCGACATTCTGGAAGTCGTGCTCGTGTCCATCCTGTTTGGCTTCGCTTTGTCTGCGAGCGGAACGTTTGGCAAGCCTCTGGTGGAAATGCTGGAATCTCTGAGCCGGGTCGTGTTCCGCATGGTCGATATCGTCATGCGTTTTGCTCCGATCGGTGCGTTCGGGGCGATGGCGTTCACCATTGGAAAATACGGCCTGTCATCGTTAGGACCGCTGCTGAAGCTGATTGCATCGTTCTGGACAACGTCGATTCTCTTCGTGGTTGTCGTTTTCGGCGCGGTGGCCTGGATGGCGGGATTCAGCCTGTTTCGCTTTCTGGCGCACATCAAAGAAGAAATCCTGCTGGTGCTGGCGACCAGTTCTTCCGAGACGGCCATTCCTACTCTGATGGAAAAGCTCGAGGGCCTGGGCTGCTCGCGGTCACTGGTGGGCCTAATCGTGCCCACAGGCTATACGTTCAACACTGATGGAAGCGCGCTGTACATGACTCTCGCAGCATTGTTCGTAGCGCAGGCCACGAACACTCACCTGACGTGGCTGCAACAGTTAAGCATCTTCTCGGTCGCGGTGCTCACATCGAAGGGGGCGAGCGGCGTGCAGGGAGCCTCTTTCATTGCGCTGGTGGGAACATTAAGCGTAATTCCAGCGATTCCCGTCGCCGGGATGGCGCTCATCCTCGGCATCGACCGCTTTATGAGCATGTTCCGCGCGCTGGTGAACATGATCGGAAATGGTGTGGCGACGCTGGTGGTGGCACGGTGGGAAAATGAACTGGGGCGGGAAACTCTGCAGCGAAATCTGGCTTAAAAGGATTTTGCGCCCAGCTGATTAATTTCGTAATCTCATGCCCATGACTGCAAGAACTGCACTCGTCACCGGAGCTACTGGCGGTTTGGGAACCTCTGTCACCAAGACCCTGCTGGACGCCGGTTTCACGGTGGTCGGCCTCGCGCCCAAGGTCCATCCCCACGATTTCGACCATCCGCACTTCACGGCGATTCCGGCTACTCTCGACAGTCTCCCTGCGGCCAAGCAGGCGGTCGACACCATCCTCGCGCACTTCGGCAAAATCGACGTTTTGGCGCATCTGGTTGGCGGGTTCACCGGAGGACAAACGATCGCCGATACCGACGACGCGACGTTCAAGCGCATGCTCGACATGAATCTCATGAGCGCGTTTCATATATTGCGGGCGGTGCTGCCGCCGATGCGCCAGGCCGGCTCAGGGCGAATCATCGCGATCGGCAGCCGTGCGGCGGAAAGTCCAGGAGCGATGGTCGGCGCCTACAGCGCGTCCAAAGCCGCTCTGGTGTCGCTGATCCGCACAGTCGCGATCGAGAGCAAAGACCTCGGCATCACTGCCAACGTGATCCTTCCCGGAACGATTGACACTCCTGCCAATCGTAAAGACATGCCCGCCGCGGACACATCGCAATGGGTGCAGCCGATATCGATCGCGAGCCTGATCGTCTGGCTCGCGGGCGATGGGGGAAAAGACGTCACCGGCGCGGCGATCCCTGTCTACGGTAGAGGGCTCTAGCCACGTAACCCTTTCGTAACCCTCCAAAGTGCACAATTTTTGTTGCACGTTAACATTCATGAAATATCTTGCATGTAACCTGTCTTCAGGAGAGGGCCATGGGATCAGCCCGGATTGCGAAGTCGTTGCCGCTGCAGGTAGCCGCCGTCTGCTATCGACGCCGAGGCACAGCGATCGAGTTCCTGCTGGTCAACACCAATGGCGGCAACAAGTGGACTTTTCCAAAGGGATCTACGGACCCGCGGCTCTCTCACAGTCAGGCCGCCGAACGTGAAGCGGCTGAAGAAGCCGGAGCGCTTGGCACCATCGAACCTCGCCACTTTCACCTTTACATTCACTCGAAGGGCGTCTTCTGGCAGCCCGGAGGCGTGCAGGAATTCGTGGTGAAAGCATTCCTGATGGAAGTGCACCAGATGCGCAAGCCCGACGAGGCGAACCGTCGCCCGACCTGGTTCAGCCCCGAAGAAGCGAAACGCCGCCTCGCCAAGGGGCGCGAGGTGAAGTACTTCCACGAACTCGAAGCCGTGATCGACCGTGCGCTTGAACGTATACGGTTCCATAGCGAACTCTGGGGAGCCTATCCCGGAGCGCGACGACCGCCCGCCAAGGACCCCATCGCCGGCGCGGTCTGGCCGTAGAGGTACTCCCCCTTCGCCCTCGCCCTAGCCCGGCGTCGCCACAGCCCAGTTGCCCAGCCTTGTCATTCCGAGCAAAGCGAGGAATCTGCTTTCTGCCGGCCGCACAACCGCTGCCTGCGACAACAGATTGCTCCGACGGCTTGCGCCGTCTCGGAAATGACAAAGGTAAAGGTAGAACACGTCTGGTTTGTGAGACGATAATTCCAGTCCCATGATTCAGCTCTCCGGCGCCGGAAAACGCTTCGGCCACAAACTACTTTTCGAAAACGTCGACTGGCTGATCACCAACCACGACCACATCGGCCTGGTCGGCGGCAACGGCACGGGCAAATCCACGCTCATGAAAGTCTTGGCGGGCATGGATACGTTCGATTACGGCTCGTTGATCATCGCCAAAGGGACCTCCGCCGGGTACCTCCCGCAGGACGGATTGACGCTCTCAGGCCGAACGGTATTGGCCGAGTGCATGTCGGTATTCGACGATGTGCGCGCCATGGAGCAGGAGCTCGAGTCGCTGACGCACAGCATGGCGGAGCTTGATCACACGGGGCCGGAATATGCGGCAGTGGCGGACCGATACCAGCGGGTCGAGCACGAGTTTCGTGCCCGCGATGGGTACTCGATTGAGGCCGAGGTGGGCCGTGTTCTCATGGGCCTGGGCTTCGGAAAAGAAGACTGGCAGCGGATGACCGACGAGTTCTCCGGTGGATGGCAGATGCGCCTGGCGCTTGCCAAGCTCCTTCTGCAGAAGCCTAACCTGTTGCTGCTCGACGAGCCGACGAACCACCTTGATCTCGAGGCGCGTAACTGGCTCGAGGAATACCTGCAGAGCTATCCGCATGCGTTTCTGTTGATCTCCCATGACCGCTACTTCCTCGATGTCACGGTCAACAAGATCTCGGAGATCTGGAACAAGCGCTTCTGGTTCTACACCGGCAACTACGACAAGTTCCTGGCGCAGAAGACGCAGCGCAACGAGCAACTGCAGGCCGCGTACAAGAACCAGCGCGACCGTATCGAGCAATTGGAAGTCTTCATCAATCGATTTCGCTACACCGCAACCAAAGCGAAGCAGGTGCAGAGCCGCATCAAGGAACTCGAAAAGATCGAGCGGATCGAGATTCCGCCCGAAGAGAAGACCATCCATTTCTCTTTCCCGCAGCCCAAGGCCGGCGGACGAATCGTGGCCGAGTTCGAGGGCGTGGCGAAGACCTATCCCGGCAGGAATGGCGCTGGGCAAAAGGAAGTTTTCCGCGACGTCAGCTTCATGATCGAGCGTGGCGACCGGATCGCGCTGGTCGGCGTAAACGGCGCAGGCAAATCCACGCTGATCAAGCTGCTTGCCGGTACGGAACCTTCGACCGAGGGCGAGTTCCGCCTCGGCCACAATGTGCAGTCTGACTATTTCGCTCAGGATCAGTACAAGGAACTCGATCCGGATGCGCGCATGATCGATGATTTGGGCGAACTGTCTCCGCGCTCAACGGAGACTGAGTTGCGCGGCCTGCTTGGCTGTTTTCTCTTCTCCGAAGACGATGTCTTCAAGAAGATCGGCGTGCTCTCGGGCGGTGAACGCGGGCGCTACGCCCTGCTTCGCCTGCTGCTGCATCCGGCAAACTTTCTGCTCCTCGACGAACCCACGAACCATCTCGACCTACGCGCAAAAGACGTGCTGCTGAATGCGCTCGTGGATTACACAGGAACTGTTGTCTTCGTATCTCACGACCGATATTTCATTGACAAACTGGCCACGCGTGTCTTCGAAGTCGGCAGCGGGCAAGTGGAGATCTTCCCCGGCAACTATGAGGACTATCTCTGGCGCAAGCAGGGCGGGCAGAACGTTGCGCCAACACTGGATGATGTTCCAGGAGCGGTGAGAGCAAAAGAAACAGTGGGTGCCCCACTTCTGGCCGGTGTTGCCAGAAGTGGGCCGGGCGTTTCTGACCCCACAAACGGTAGCGGATCCGCAGCTGAGCCCAAGAAGCGACTGAATCCCATCAAGCGCAAGCAGATGGAAGACCGCATCCGGGAACTGGAAGAAGCGATCGGACGGACCGAAGATGAGATCGGACGCCTGGAGACGACGCTTCAGAGCTTCGTGAGCGTGGAAGAAACACAGCGGCAATCGCAGGAACTCGAACTGAACAAGTCAAGCCACACAGCGTTGATACGGGAATGGGAAGACCTCTCCGCAACCTTGCAAGCTGCGGAATAACCCTGCGTCATCCGAATGCGGACCTCAGGCGCTAAAGCGCGATCCCTTCTTTGCAATACTTTTGTGGCACGAGTAGAACTCGTGCCCTTCCCGCTTTCCCAGACTGCAGAGCACCTTCCGCACCCGTACAGCGCCTTCCGTAATCTCTCCTGCGCTCTTACCGCTGTGCGATAGTCAGATTGGCCAAGTGGCCACGCACCGCCGCAGGCCACAAATTTCAAGACCAACCGCTGGAATGATTATCAGGCGCGAGCAGGGCGCCAGGCGGGAACCCAAGGAAGGTCCAATGCTTCAGTCGTCGGAGAACTCATTCCTGAAGTCCGGAACGCCGGCTTCCAACCCCAACACCTTTAACCCGGTCAAGACCGTGACCGCTCCCGTGGATCAGGCGACCATCGGCCGCACCCTGGTGATCAAGGGCGAAATCAGCGGCTCCGAAGCGCTCTACATCGATGGCCGCATCGAAGGCAAAATCATCATGCCCGAGAGCCGCGTTACCATTGGCCGCAACGGCAAGGTCGATGCCAGCATCCAAGCCCGCGAAGTTGTCGTGATGGGCAAGGTGACCGGCAACATCGAGTGCAGCGACCGCGTTGACATCCGCGCCGAAGGTGCGGTCAGCGGAGATATCTCGACCGTTCGCATCAGCGTGGAAGATGGCGCCGCACTTAAGGGTGGAATCCAGGTCCGCAGCGATGGCAAGGGAAATCAGTCCCAGAACCAGCCCAAGCCGGAGACGAAGGCCCTGGCCGCCACGGCCAGCGCGTAGACAAAATTTGTCGGGTAGAAGACGAGGGGCACGCCATGGCGTGCCCCTGTTTATTTGAATTCCCTTAGAAACGTTGCTTGCAACTTCTCTCACCACGATTAGGAATGCCGCCGGCAAGACGTAGCAAGCTACGTCTCTACAGGTTCTTTTCTTTGGGCTTGAAGTCCAATGCCGCCGAATTCATGCAATAGCGCAGGCCCGTAGGCGCTGGACCGTCTTCGAAGACGTGGCCCAGATGCGCGTCGCATTTGGCGCACCGGACTTCGGTTCGCACCATGCCGTATTTCGTGTCCCGGTGCTCGACCACGCCGCCGTCTTCGGTAGACTTATAGAAGCTCGGCCAACCAGTTCCGGAGTTGAACTTCGTCTGCGAATCAAACAGCGGAGCCCCGCAGCAGACGCAGTGATACACGCCCGGTTCCTTGTTATCCCAGTAAGCTCCGGTAAAGGCGCATTCGGTGCCCGCTTCGCGGGTTACGTGGTACTGCTCGTCGGTAAGCTGCTTACGCCACTCGGCTTCCGACTTGACTACCTTTTCCTCAGTCTTTTCCATAGATGAACTCCATTTGAAAAATCTATCTGTGTACTGGATTGGATGTTTGAGCACCCCAAAAGTGGCATCGTCTACTTGCCGACTTCTTCCCCCACCTTCCGATACTTTCCCCGAAAGAACAACAGCGGATCCCCTTCCCGCAAGACGACATCCTCGACTTCTGCTATGAAAATTGTATGGTCCCCGGCTTCCTGTGCAGATTGGAGGCGGCATTCCAGGTAAGCGAGTGCGCCATGCAGCATCGGGGTTCCGTGACTGGTCCGGTCAAATCGGGCGCCCGCCTCGACTTCGGCGTGCTCATGACTGCGCTCCTGACGCGCATAGTACTCTGAAATCGCTTTGTGGTCCTCGCCGAGCACATTGATCCCAAAGCGCTTTTTGGAATGCAGATGGGCATGAGTGCGGGTGCTGTGATCCACGCAGACCAGCACCAGCATGGGATCCAGCGAAACCGACGTAAACGCATTGGCCGTCATGCCGTGAACCTCGCCGTCGAGGTCTACGGTGATGATCGTCACCCCAGTGGCGAACGCTCCCATGGCCTTGCGGAATTCTGCTGGATTTAAAGTCATTGTCGTAGAAACGTTGCTTGCAACGTCTCTCTCACCACGATACCGAGCGCCGCCGGCAGAGACGTAGCAAGCTACGTCTCCACAGCGCAACCGCATACATTACCACGGCTCGCCGTTGTATCATTCGAGGCAACGTGGCGGTTTCGGCAATCATGCACTCTGGACGGGGAAATAACAGCGCACGGCCGGTGGAAGTTTGTCCTGGCGAGGCCATATCTCGGGAGGACGCGCTTCAACTGATCCGCGGTCCGGATAGCGACCTACCGGATCTGCTGGCGGCCGCCCGTGCTGCAAAAGAGCGCTTCAAGCCCGGCGTCGTGACCTACTCGCGCAAGGTATTCATCCCTCTAACGAATCTTTGCCGCGATTACTGCGGGTATTGCACCTTCCGCCGCGATCCGGGCGATCCCGGGGCGCATACGATGACGCCCGATGACGTGCTCGAGGTAGCGCGCGCCGGGGAAAAGCTGGGGTGCACCGAAGCCCTGTTCAGCCTCGGCGATAAGCCCGAACTCCTCTTTCCAGCGATGCGCGACACGCTACAACATCTCGGCTACAAGTCGACGCTGCATTATCTGGAAGCGATGTGCGAACTGGTCCTGCGGGAGACCAGCCTGTTGCCGCATCCGAATCCCGGGCTGCTGAGTGCGGAGTGGGTCGCACGGCTCGCGGCCGTTTCCCCCAGCATGGGGCTGATGCTTGAGACCACAAACTCAGATCTTCTGGCTGCGGGACGGGCTCATGACAACGCCCCCGATAAGGTTCCGGCGAAGCGGCTGCGAACCATCGAGGAAGCCGGCAAGCAGAGTGTGCCCTTCACCACAGGCCTGCTGATTGGGATTGGAGAATCGCTGGAAGACCGCGTGGATACGCTTCTGGCGATCCGCGATCTCTATGAGCGCTACGGGCACATCCAGGAAGTCATTGTCCAGAACTTCCGCGTTAAACCGACGATTCCGATGGCGAACTGGCCCGAGCCGAGCCAGGGCGAGATGCTGCGGACCGTAGCGGTAGCGCGCTTGCTACTCCCCGGGGTTAATATTCAGGCGCCACCAAATCTTTCCGCGCCGTACTATGAAGACTTGATCGATGCGGGCATCAATGACTGGGGAGGAATTTCGCCTCTGACCCCCGACTTCATCAATCCGGAAAAGCCGTGGCCGCACATTGAGCAGTTGCGGGTGCGCACTGAGGCCAAGGGGAGCGTCTTGCGCCAGCGTCTGCCTGTGTATCCGGAATTCGTCGAGCCGCTGCTGGCCAAACCCGGATTGCTTTCGGAAAAACTGAGAATGGCGATCGGTGACGATGGCCTCGCGCGGAGGGCGGCATGATCTGCGTCCTCAGCGGCGGCACTGGCGGCGCCAAATTCGTTGACGGGCTTCGCCAGGTCATGCCCGCGGAAGAAATCACGCTGGTGGTCAACACCGGTGATGATTTGCTCTGGTGGGGACTCTACGTCTCACCCGACATCGACTCCATTACCTACGTGCTCTCCGGGATGCTGAGCCGCGAGCGCGGATGGGGCGTGAAGGGCGACACCTTCCTCTGCCTGCAGGCCATGGGACAACTTGGCGAGCCCACATGGTTCCATACCGGCGACCGCGACCTGGCCATGCATTTGCTGCGTTCCCGGCTTCTCGCCGAAGGCAAGACGCTTTTAGAAGCAACAGCCGTCATCTCGCAGAAACTCGGCGTGAAGGCGCGGGTTTTGCCCATGAGCAACTCGCGGGTAGAAACTCGTGTCGACACCCCAATCGGTGAGCTCAGTTTCGAAGAATATTTTGTGCAGCGCTGGTATCAGGATCCGGTAAAGTCCGTGCGCTTCGCGGGGGCTTCCGATGCGGAGCCGGCTCCCGGAGTAATCGACGCGATTACGAACGCTGACGCAGTGTTGATCGCCCCAAGTAATCCCGTCACCAGCATCGGCCCCATCCTGGCTGTGCCGGGGATTCATGACGCCTTGTTGCACACCCGCGGGAAGGTCGCTGCCGTCAGCCCCATCGTCGGGAACGCTGCTGTCGCGGGCCCGGCCGGCATTCTCATGGAGGCGCACGGATTGCCGTGCTCCATCGCCGGTGTGGCGCACGCGTACGAGGACTTTCTGGACGTCCTGATCTGCGACACACGCGATTCCCGTGCCGCTGAGGTTCTTCGCCAAACCGGATTGCGGGTGCAGTGTACGCAGACGATCATGCGCAGCGCGGAAGATAAAGCCGCGCTCGCGCGGGAAACCCTCGCTTATGTGTCGGCGAGTCTGGTCCGGGAAGAACCGTCGTCGGATACCTCGTTTCGCCGGCTGGATCGCCAGCCGTGATCCTGGTTCCGATCAAGAACACCGCCTCAGCAAAGCAGCGTCTCGGCTCCGTCCTTGATCAGCCGGCACGAACACAACTGGCACAAGCCATGCTGGCCGACGTCTTGACGACTCTCCACGAGTGGAAGAATCGTCCTAAGGTCGGCATCGTCACCAGCGATCCTTATGCGATGAAGCTAGCAGCCGAGTATCAGTTTGAAGTGATTCCCGACCCCGAAAACCCTGGGGAAACTGGTGCGATTGAAATGGCAACTCGAGGATGCGTGGAGCGCGGAGAAGATAGCACGCTCGTCATCCCTGCTGACATTCCTCTGATTGAATCCTGGGAACTTGAAGAGATTTACAAACACGCGCCAGCCGAGGGAAGCGTTCTCGTTCCGGCAGGGGACGGCCGCGGGACCAATGCCGCTTTCCGCCGTCCGGCAGGATTGTTTCCTCTTCGCTTTGGGAATGACAGCTTCAAACCGCATCACGCCGCAGCGCAGGCCACTGGCAAACCGTGCGTCGTGTTGAATCTGCCGGGGATTGCCGTGGACGTGGACAGGCCTCCAGACCTGCGGCAGCTTCTATCTCTTCCCGGCGAAACTCGTGCGCAGCGTCTGGCGCGGAGTTGGAACTTGCCCGCAGACATACTCGCAAACGGTGCGGATGCGGTATAACCAAAGTCGCCGCAGTCCTGCGCGAATCGATGGCAAAAACAACGAAAGTTGGCGAGGTCCGGCTTATCCCGATCACTCTCGCGGATGAAATCGTCCCGGGTGCGTCGATCGCCGACAAGCTGGTTCAAGCCCTGCAACGAAGCCGCCAGCGGCTCCACGCGGGCGATATTCTCGTCGTCAAACATAAGATCGTTTCCAAAGCTGAAGGCCGGCTTGTCGATCTGGCAACAATCCAACCGTCGGCTGAATCGGTTGCCTGGGCCGAGCAATACAAACTCGATGCGCGAGTGATCGAATTAGCTCTTCGGGAGAGCCGCTCTATCCTGAGACGCAAGAACGGCGTACTCATTACCGAGACGCACCACGGATTTCTTTGCACCAACAGCGGCATCGATGTCTCGAACGTGGACGGTGGGAATACGGCGCTGCTGCTGCCCGAGGATCCCGACCGTTCCGCCGCGATTCTGCGACGCGCTCTAAAGAAGAAGACTGGCGTTTCGGTTCCAGTGATTATTACGGACAGCTTCGGCCGTCCCTGGCGCGAAGGATTGACCGAATTCGCCATCGGGATCGCGGGCATGAAGCCTCTGCGCGATGATTGTGGCCGCCGCGATCCGCATGGATATGAGCTGAAGGCAAGTATCGAGGCCGTGGCGGATGAGTTGGCCTGCGCTGCGGGCTTGGTTTGCGGAAAACTGAACCGCGCACCGGCCTGTATCGTGCGCGGATTCTCCTATCAATCGGGCTCGGGCCGGGTCGGGGATTTGCTGCGACCTCCGGCAACCGACCTTTTCCGCTGAGACATCCATTACACTGTGGGGAGACGCTGCTTGCAACCTCTTGCCGACGGATGCAACCAACATGTGGCGAGAGAGACGTAGCAAGCTACGTCTCTACGGAGAAACGCATGCTCCGCGAAATGACGCATTCTGAACTTGAATCCTTCCCTTCGCTCGATTGGTCCGACATCTCGTCGCGTCTGAGTCCCCAAAACCGTCGCGCCCTCGAAAGAGTTTTAGAAACACTCAATGGCAGCGACCTTTCCCTAGAAGAGTCGTACGCCTTGGCGAACTCCGAAGGCGACGATCTGCTGGGCTTGTTGGTCGCTGCGAACATTCTCCGGGCAGAACTCGCGGGAAACATCGTCACCTACGTGGTGAACCGCAACATGAATTTTACGAACGTCTGTTTCGTGGGATGCAAATTCTGCGCGTTCAGCCGGGGGCCCCGCGAGGCCGATGCTTACTTCCACAGTCTGGATGACATGGCCCGAAAGGCAGTCGAAGCGTGGCAGCTCGGCGCCACTGAGGTCTGCATACAGGGCGGGCTTCCGCGCAATCTTCCCAAGTTCTATTACCGCGACATTTTGCGAGCGGTAAAGAACGCTGTTCCGCAGATGCACATTCATGCCTTCTCACCGATGGAGATCGTCTACGGCGTCGAACTCACCGGGATGCCGCTGGCCGATTATCTGGGCATGCTTCGCGACAACGGCCTCGGCACGTTGCCGGGCACCGCGGCCGAAATCCTCGATGACGAGATCCGCCACATCCTCTCGGCGAACAAGCTTTCCACCGCGCAATGGATCGAGGTCATCCGCACGGCGCACGGCTGCGGCATCCGCACGACTTCCACGATGATGTACGGACACACCGAAACCCCCGCGCACTGGGTACGCCAGATGCGCCTCCTGCGCGAAATTCAATCGGAAACCGGAGGCTTCACTGAATTCGTGCCGCTTGGGTTCGTCCATCAGAACACGATCCTCTTTCATCAGGGACTGGCGCGCACCGGGCCGACGTTGGCGGAGCACCTCCAAGTTCACGCCCTGGCGCGTGTATTGCTTGCCGGATCGATCAATAATCTTCAGGTTTCCTGGGTGAAGCTGAACCGCCGGCTTTCGCAACTCTGCCTGCACGCGGGCGCGAATGACTACGGCGGCACGCTGATGGAAGAGAACATCTCGCGCGAAGCAGGAGCCACGGCCGGTCAATATACCAGCCCGGAAGATTTCCAGAGCTTGATTCTTGAGATTGGACGCATTCCTGCCGAGCGCAACACCACGTACTCGCGCATCAACATCAAGCTGCCGCTCGACGAGTTCACCGCAGAACAAGCGCTCGAGGCCGAGTTTGCATGAGCTCTGAGCCCCGAACTTCCATTCGCCCCATTGCGATCATTGGCGGGACTGGCCCGGCGGGCATGGGTCTGGCGCTGCGTTGGGCGCGCGCCGGAGAGGCCATCATCATCGGCTCACGCGACGAGCAGCGCGCTCAAGCGGCGGCCGCTGCCATTCAACGGAAAGCCGGCAATCAAGCGAATGTTTCGGGCATGGAGAACAGCTTAGCTTGCAATGCGGCTGACATCCTGATGTTGACGGTTCCTTTCGACGGTCAAGCGACGCTGCTTAAGCAACTAAAAAATTCGTTCACGGAGGGCAGCATCCTGATCGACGCCACCGTCCCCTTGGCTTCTGCGGTTGGAGGTCGAGCCTCGCGCCCGCTGGGAGTCTGGCAAGGCTCAGCCGCGCAGCAAGCCGCGGAGCTGGTTCCCAAGGGAATCAGCGTGGTCGCCGCCTTTCACAATCTCTCGGCGGACCTGCTCAACGGCGATGATCCTGTCGATTGTGATGTCGTCGTCTGCAGTGACGATCCCGACGCGGCACAACTCACCCGCGAACTGGCTGCGAAGATTCCGGGAGTGCGTGCCGTGGATGGCGGCAAGTTGGAAAACGCGCGCATCGTCGAACAAATCACGGCGTTGCTGATCGGTCTGAACATCCGCCACAAAGGACATGCCGGAATCCGCATTACAGGTCTGCCCCCTGCAGCCTATCGCTAACCGCCTCGAGGAGCCTTTCGGTTGAGTGAAAACAACCTGATCGACGCCGCGCGCCAGTATCACAGTGGGACCAAGCACTCGTATCTCAGCGTGCACCTCCATCCGCACGCTCTCGATTGGGAGAACAAACCTCTTCTGTTCAAGATTTATCCGACGCTCGAAGTCACGCGTTTGCCCCGCGACTTTACGGATACGGGCAAGCCAGCGCTGTCAGCGATCGCGACGGCCAGCGTCGAGCCAAAGGGCGAAACCGTCCCGGACCTCGAGACCCTTGCGCAGTTGCTGTTTTTTTCCGCCGGGGTGACAAGGAGCAGGAAGCATGCGGAAGGAGAAACCTTTTTTCGTGCCGCAGCCTGCACCGGGGCGCTTTACGAAATCGAACTTTACGTGGTCTGCACCGATCTCCGATCGAAAATTCAACTTTCCGGGAGTTCTCCCGCATTGCCCGCAGGGGTTTATCACTTCGGGGCCGCTGAGTTTGGCTTGCGCCAGCTTCGTGCCGGAGACTATAGACAGACTCTCATCGCTGCCACAGGCGACGATCCAGCCGTAGCGCACGCCCCTGTCATCATCGTCTGCACAGGGACATATTGGCGTAACGCATGGAAATATCGGTCCCGCACCTACCGACACTTCGGTTGGGACAATGGCACGATTCTCGCCAACTCTCTCGCGATCTCGACTGCCATGGGTCTCCCCGCGCGGGTTGTCACCGGATTTATCGACTCGCAAGCGAATGCTCTGCTGGACCTGGACACCAAACGCGAAGTCGCATTCTCTCTGGTTCCGGTTGGCTGGACCGAGTCGACGCCACCTCCACCGCCCGCCGTCGAGTCGCTTGGCCTTCCCGTCGTCCCGTACTCTGCTAAGGAAGTCGACTACGCCTCCATGCGCAAGATGCACGAGGCTTCTTCTCTCGATTCGGCGGCGGAGGTGATCGCGTGGCGGGGCAAGACGCCCGGCAATGAAATGCCTCCGGCCAAGGAAACGACTTCGGCGTTGCTGTCTCTCAGCGATTCGCGCCGTACTCCCGACACCATCGAACAGGTGATCTCGCGCCGAGGATCGACGCGGCAATTCTCGCGCGATCCCATCACAATGGCGGAACTCTCAACCATGCTCGACCGCGTCACTCGCGGGATCCCTGCAGACTTTATCGATCCGCCCGGGAGCCATCTCAATGATCTCTACCTGATCGTGAACAATGTGGTCGGATTGCCCGCCGGGGCTTACGTGTATCACTGGGAAGAAAGATTCCTCGAACCGCTGAAGCGCGGAGAGTTCCGCGACAAGGCGGGATATCTCGGGCTCGAACAACAAATCCCGACGGATGCGGCCGTCGATGTTTTCTTCCTGGCAGATCTGAAAAAGATTCTGGAGCGTTATGGGAACCGCGGCTATCGTGCCGCACATCTGGAGGCAGGAATCATCGGAGGCAAACTGTATCTCGCCGCCTATGCCCAGAAACTGGGCTGCAGCGGACTCACTTTCTACGATGACGACGTGGTCAGCTTCTTCTCGCCGCATGCGCGCGGGAAAAGCGCGATCTTTCTGATTGCGCTGGGGCGCAGCGCGCAGGGTAAATTAAACCCATCGCGCCGTTAGTCCTCCTTTACCTCGACCACCGGGGTAGTCATCTCTTCCGCCGGTTCGCCTGGGGCCATGGCTTGCGCCATGATCAATTGCCGAGCCTCCGCTCGGACCTTCGGCAGTTGTTGGCTGAACCACCATGCGCCAAAAACCGAAGCCAGGCCACCGATGGCCACTGTCCATGGTGCGCCCAAGCGATCAGACAGAGCCCCGCCCAGCAGCGCTCCTACCGGAGCGAGTCCCATAAACATCATGGAATACACCGCCATTGTGCGGCCGCGCAGCGCATCCGGCACCATGGCCTGAATCAGTGTGTTCGATGAGGCCATCTGCAGCATGATGAAGTAGCCCACGGGGAGCAACAACAGGACCGACAGCCAGAACGATGTGGAAAACGCGAATAGGATGAGGCTCACGCCGAAGCCGGCGCAGCACACCGAAACCCAGGTCCCGAGCCCTTTCACGCCAGAGCGCATGGCGAGAGTCAGCGCTCCGAGAAGCGCTCCCACGCCGGCGGCGCCCATCAGGATCCCCAGTCGCACCGCTCCCAAGTCCTGTGACCCGATCAATGACGCGAGTTCCTGCCCGCCCCGGTGCAGGATTCTGTCTGCGAAAATCGGCATGAGCACGACATAGGGCATGCCCGTCATGCTCACCACCCCAAGTAGGACTAGAAGAGCGCGAATCGGCGCGGTCTTACCGACAAACCGGAATCCTTCGATAATGTGCTCGAAGGGCGACGTGCCCAGGGATGCCCGGGCGGGTGCATGCACATTCATCATCAGTAAACCCGTAATGACGGCGATATAACTCACGCCATTCGCAAAGAAGCACCACCCCTCACCCAGTCTCGCCACCAGGACGCCGGCGACCGCCGGTCC
This sequence comes from Candidatus Sulfotelmatobacter sp., assembly GCA_035568275.1. GTDB lineage: Bacteria > Acidobacteriota > Terriglobia > Terriglobales > Acidobacteriaceae > Sulfotelmatobacter. The sequence continues at coordinate 16,614 of DATMOO010000385.1, read as the reverse complement.
CACCACACGCGCGCCGTTGAACATCGATGAATTCAACGCGATCGCATTCATCAGGTCTTCCTTGCCCACCATATCGACTAGGAACGCCTGCCGGCCGGGGATATCGAATGCGTTCACGACGCCAAGCAACGCAGCCAGAACGAAAATCTCCTTTACGGTCACCCTGTGTGTCAGAGTCAAAGCGGCCAGCACCAAGGCAAGGATCATGGAGGCCACCTGGGTAGCGATGACCACACGCTGCCGATTGGACCGATCGGCAGTGATTCCTCCCAGTGGCGCGAAGAGAAATACCGGGATCTGGCTGGCGAACCCTACGGCACCCAGCAGCAATCCTGATCCCGTAAGTTTGTAGACGAGCCACGACTGGGCGACCGTCTGCATCCACGTGCCCACCAGCGAAATGAGTTGTCCGCCGAAAAACAGCTGGAAATTACGGTGCCGTAGCGCCCTGCCCGCGGCTTGCCAGTTCAGCTTACGTTCGGCTGTCTGCCTGGGGTTGGGCGAGGACGAATCTTGAATGGAAGGTCTTGAATCAGCCACTGTCGCTTCTTAGATGACGCCTCTGGGCTTTGCACTTCACGAATATTCTCAACCCAAACCGGTTCTGGTTGTCGACTTTTCCACAGCGAAAGCCTTGCTTGAGAGCTGATCGCGATATTCGACTTCCGCCCCAAGTATCGGGAAATGCTCGATTTGTGCCAGTCCGGATGTCTGACTAAACTTTCAACTTCTCTTGCCCGGCAACCTGCGCTACAGTGTCTCACTTGTGTTTTTTGGCGCTTCGCCAAAGGAAGTCACGCCATGACCACTTCTCCAGTCCGGGTTGAACGGCGCGTCGGGCAGCGCTTCCCATATTTGCTGGCCCTTTCTCTGCGCCAACCACTCGGATCCGTGGAAGGCGTTGGATTCACCCAGGATCTCAGTTCCCGTGGAGTCTTCTTTTTCACCGATGCACCTCTGACTGAGGGAGCCGAAATCGAACTCACTCTGCGTATGCCCTCTGAGATCACGTTAGGCGAGAGTATGCCGGTACGCTGCCGTGGCCGCATACTGCGAGTGGTGCGGTCCTCTACTGCCTGCAATCTCAGCGCAGACAGTGCGGAAACCAAGATCGGCGTCGCCGTTCGACTGCAATGTTACGAGTATCTGCCAGATCCGTCGGCGGATCTGGCGCGGGTCGCCTCGCTGCACTCCCACCACGAAGACGAGCAGCTTCCTTCCCATTCTCGCTCGTAAAACGGATCAAATCGTTTCTTGGCTTCCCGGGAGGCCTTCGTACCAGATCCCTGGAAATGATGGCACGATTGTTTCAAAACTATGGTGCAGAAGTGCTCTTTTCAACCGGTCGCGGCGGGCTTACAATACCCTTCAACGATCAAAGAGACCTTAAATGCTTCCCGTGTTGTATTCGTCCTCCCAGCCATACTTCGAGCATTCTTGGCTGAGGTGTGTCAGCGCAGATCGCGGACAGTCCTGCGCTTGTTCGGTTACCTAGGTCACTTGGCGGAGGCAAGGTTCTCTTTCTAACATGCAGACACCGAGAGAATTGAGCGAGCACCGCGCTATGCATGGCATCGCAGTCGCCCTCCTGACCGAGGACCGTGAGCAATTGTCGGCACTCCAGACACGTTTGGAGGCGACCCGACTGGGACGCGCGGTGTTCACCCATGTCGGATTTCCAACTGGGCCCACCGATTCGATCATCCGCGAACTCCAGGACTCACGCGCCGAAGTCGTGATCGTAGACATTTCTCCGCGCGACGCTCAGCGCGCCATTCGCGCCATCGAACTGATCAAGGCAACCACCCTTCAGATCGGGATCTTCGCTAACGGCGAAATGACGCAGCCGGCCAGTATTGTTGCCAGCATGCGCGCCGGAGCCGGGGAATATGTCGATCAGTCTGCCGGATCGGACGCTCTGCTGGAAGCCCTCACGCGCTACAGTTCCTCGCGCTCACATTCTTTCGGTGCCGCAGGCAGGGCGCGGGTTTTCACGTTCCTGAGCGCCAAGGGAGGCGCCGGCTGCACGACCGCCGCGGTCAACACTGCGCTCGCCCTGCAGCAGTCTCACGGCGACGTTGTACTTCTCGATTTTGCTCCCATCGGACATGCCGCCCTGCACTTGAATCTCAAGCCGCAATTTGGCGTGCTCGACGCGCTGCAGAACCTGCATCGCATGGATGTTTCGCTTCTCGACGGTCTGATGACCACAACGAAAGAAGGACTGCACCTTCTGGCCGGACCGCAGCAGCCTTATCCGACCGAGCCCACACCCGGGGAACTGGCGCGGCTTTTTGATCTGGTTGTGAACCACTACCGCTTTGTGGTGGTCGATGCTTCCAGCCGTCTTGATCCCACTACAAGGCTGCTCTCCGAGCTCTCGAACGCAGTGCTGGTCGTCGCGCAAACCGATGTCGTCTCCCTCTGGAGTGCTGGGCGCATTCATACATTCCTGGAGGAAGGAACCGGGCGGGACCGCCTGCGGATCGTTCTGAACCGGTATAAAAAGATTCCCGGATTTACCGATGAGGATGTTCAGCAGGTCACGAACTGCAAGGTTCTTTGGAAGGTTCCCAATGCCTACCAGGTGATCTCACCGTCCATCGATAACGGAACTCCGATCGTGCTGCAGGAGGGACCGGAGATCAGTCGCTCGTACCGTGCGCTGGCGGCGACGCTCGCGGCAGCCTCATCTGACTCAGACGGTAACGCCGATCTCGTGTATGGCGGCGAACCCTCCACCAAGAAGTCCCGTGGCGGTCTTAATCTGTCACCGGCCCGAGCGGGACAGTAGAGCAGTACCGAGTACCGAGCATACCTCGACGCCTTTCTTCTCCGACTGAATTTTCAGAATTTCTCTGACCGATTGCCAGTGAGGTCTGGTCTCGCTACTGGATACTCGGTACTCGCGGCTCACTTCCTGACGACGGGAGCAGGCGTCGCTTCTTGCGGGAACATCTTCAACACCACCGGTCGTGGGCGAGAGGTAACTTTCTTGTTCGCATCACTGATGTTTTCGGTCAGCGTGCCTTTGAGGACGAAGTACGCCTCGTCGCCCGGTTTCTTACCTGCACCGCGTTCCACGGAACCTTGAAAGTCGAATGCGATACCGTGTACGACTTCGGTGGTGAAGCTCAGTTTGCTTCCGTCAAGTTTTCCGGTCTTGAAGAACTGATCGAGAAAGGCTCCTTGATCACTCTCGCCGTCCCCGAATCGTGAGACGAACCCAGTGACGCTGCCACCCTCTTCCACGGTCAATTGCACGAATTCGCCGTCTTTGAGGAAGGTGTACATGCCTGAGTATGATTGCCCTTCTTTCGCGCCGGCCGAGGAAGGCTGAGACTTATCCTCCTGTTTCTCGGGCGAGGTCTGGGCATCTTGCGCGCGGAGATTCGCGGACGCGCAGCACATTCCGAGCCCGATCAACCCACAGGTCAGAAAGAATGGCAGTGTTTTCATAATGAATTCCGCCCCGCCCACATCGTACTCCCCAGAGGAGTGCTCGACCAAGTTCTAGCGGGGCAAGCGGGGCTAGCGAGGACGGTTGTGCTCTGATCGCAATCATTCGCGCTCTAAGTTTAAAAAAACAAAAAGCCTCAGTCGCTCGGACTGAGGCTAAGATTCCTGCCCACCGTTTATTTCTTTGTGGCCTTTGCTTCCATGAACGGCATCCAGTTTTTTCCGTCCATCGATATCTCATACTTCATGTTGTAGCTGGTTGGGGACAACTGCTTGATTGTCATCTTCTGCTGGATGTCCATCCCGACATAATTCGCTGAACTGTTCCAGGTCCAGGTATCGCCGGTGACCGTTCCCTTTGACGATTCATGTCTTCCCAGGCTATTGAACGAATCGTAGGTATAGACATTTTGCTGTGTGTCATAACCCATCAGCGTGACTTCCTTCGAGTCGCCGCCGATCTCAGGGGGCATTTTCGCGTCCGAGTGCGACTGGAGAAAGAAGTTGCCCGGCATCCACTCGCTGGTGCCGCTTGCAGTAAACTTGCCTCCCGCGCCCCATGGACCCTGTGCGATCGTGCCTTCGGTCGTCCATGTTCCCACGAAGTACTCGAGTTTCTTCACCTCTGGCCCCGGGGGACCGCCCATCTGTGCCCACCCGGATCCGGCAATTACCATCAGAAACGGTATCAAGGCGATTCTTCGATTCACGTTTGCTCCTTCGAGGGGCTGGCGATGTAAGACGTCCCCGACAGCCTAGCGTTCAAAAAATGCACTCGCTAGTGCGATTCGTCAACCCCGACCTATGACATTTGTCAGCTAGTTCTCACTTGTTCTTGGTAGCCTTGCCATCCATGGCGGTGGTCCACTTGGTCCCGTCCTGGGAGACGTCGTACGAGAAGTTATACGACGTGGCGGAAGTGACCTTCATAGTGAAGCGCCCCTTCATCTTCATGCCGTGCGTGGTGTCGTCGCTCAACCAGGTCAAAGTATCGTTGTCCCAAGAACCTTTCGCCTCTTCAAACTCACCCCAGCTGTTGAACGCGCGGTAGCTGTAGGCTTTGTCGTTCTCTGAATAACCCAAGAACGACTGGCCGGATCCGTTCCCCATCACCGCGCTGGTGAACTTCACATGGCAGGCGAGAAAGAATCCGCCTTCCATCCAATCGCAGGTCTCGTTTTCGGTGACCTTACCCCCCGGTCCCATAGGACCCGGTTTCAAATCACCGTCCAGCGTCCATGATCCTGCAAAGATGTCGAGCTTCTTATGCTCAGGCCCAGGTTTGGGCATTGGCATCTGGGCAACAGCAGAAGCCGTCAGCATCAGCGCGGCCACACAGTACAGTTGTCGAGCCTTCATTTGCGCGCCTCCCATATGTTTTTTTGATAATTGAAGCCACCGGGCACCGCGGCGAGATAGTAGATGGAATGGCGAAAGCAAGTCAACTGCAAGGTTTCGCGTTCTTCGATCAAAAACCATCCCTCAACAATTCCTACCAGTCTCCCCAGTGCGCCGCGGTCATCTGCTGGAACTTCATCTTCCAAATGTCACCCTGCTTCACCCAAACCGTAGTGAAGTGCTGATAGCGCGGCGGCGGTCCTTGATCCTCCGACGGAGGCACTCTCAACACCACGTTATAAGTCACGAGGGCAACACCCTCTCCCGCAGACACCACTCTCATTTCATAGGGCATCAGGTCCGTGCCACCCTGGGCGAACTGGTCGAGCATGTCCTGCCGCTCGTAAAGTTGGCCATCGAAGGCGACGAAGGAAAAGTCGTCGGTCAAGGTGCGCTTGAAGAAGGCCATATCACCTTTCTTAGCGGCGTCGATGAATCCCTTTTCGGCGGACATCAGAGCTTGCTCGAATTCGCTGGGTACCTTATTGGGCTTGGCCTGTCCTGCTTTCGCGAAACCGTTGGCACTGCAAAGAAGCAAAAGCATTACTCGACATACGCGTTTCATATTCGCCCCTTCGTGCTGGAATCCCTATTCTGCCAGCCCTGGTTCTGAGAGCCCAGGTAATCCGTCGATGCTGCGCCGATTTTTCTGCTGCCTGTACTCCCTCATTCCTACGGGCCCTTTCTTCTGCGCCCAGGAAAAATGTTGATCGCGTACGCCCTCATATTTCATGAGTGGGACTCCGAACCCGCACGAATCGGAAATCCTCGTCACGTCCACAACGATGATGGACCGCGTGCTTTCATACTTGGGGAATTGCGCCGCGAGGCCAGGAAACTCCGGCGAGTGCGGTTCCACCGCCCGGCCGTGTCCATGGAGTCGGACAATGTTCGGCGGCCCATCAAAGGCGCAGAACATCAGCACAATCCGGCCGTTCTCCTTGAGGTGAGCAATGGTCTCCACTCCGCTGCCGGTCACATCCAGGTAAGCGACCGTCCGTGGCCCCAGAATGCGAAATGAATCAAAACCCTTTGGCGAGAGATTGAGGTTGCCTTCGGAGGCCAGCGGTGCGGTCGCGACGAAGAAGACGTGCTGCGCCTGGATCATCTCCGCCAGATTGTCATTGATTTCGGTATGGAGTTTACCCACGATTGCTCCTCAACCATGCCGCCAAGTCAGCCCGTACGATCGACACCTGCTCCCCGGTGGCGAGATTCTTCAAAGCAAAGGCATCCGCCTTCACTTCGTTCTCACCCACGATAAGGATGTACTTCGCGCCGACTTTCGTCGCGGCTTCGAAAGATTTCTTCAAGCGGAAAGCGTCGTCTCCCAATTCAACGATCAAATCGTGGCGTCGCAGCTCGCGCGCCAGCCGCGCCGCATCGCCGTTCAGCCCGGCCATGGGAGCAATATAAACAACGGGCTTGCGCAGCACGCTCTCGACCGGGGCTCTTTCTTGAAGTGACATGACAAGGCGATCCTCGCCAATCGCGAATCCAATGCCCGGAGCGGCAGGACCTCCCAGGGCTTCCGACAACCCGTCGTAGCGCCCGCCGCCGAGAATCGCATTTTGCGCACCTAACGCGCCATGCGTGAATTCGAACGCGGTTCGCGTGTAGTAGTCCAATCCGCGCACCAGCCTGTCATTGAGCGAGAATGGAACTCCGACGTTGGTCAGGATCGCCTGCACCGCTTCAAAGTGCTTGCGGGAGTCTTCGCCGAGAAACTGGGTGATGCGCGGCAAAGTTTCAATGACCGGCTGATCCTGTGGCACTTTGCAGTCGAACACCCGCAGCGGATTCGTCACCGCCCGCCGCTGACAGTCCTCGCACATCTGTCCGACTACCGGCTGCAACGCCGCGCGCAATGCCTCGTTGAACCGCACACGATCGGCGGGCGTTCCCACCGAGTTCAGTTCGAGATTCCAGTCAGTGATGCCGATGCGATCAAGCAGCGTGGCGAGCATTTCCAGAACTTCCGCATCCCGCGCCGGAGATTCGCTGCCGGCGGTCGGTGGCCCGATAATCTCAGCATCGATCTGATAGAACTGCCGATAGCGGCCTTTCTGCGGACGCTCGCGCCGGAACATCGGGCCGATGCAATAAAGCTTGCTCAGGCCGCGGTCCCCGAGTTTGTGCTCGATGTAGGCTCGAACGATGCCTGCAGTGGCCTCAGGACGAAGTGTCAGTGATTGTCCTTTATCGCTCTCCGCTCGCCCTCGATCCTCCCAGGTGTACATCTCTTTCGCGACGATGTCGGTCTCTTCTCCCACACCGCGCGCAAATAATTCCGTCGCCTCGAAAATCGGCGTGCGAATTTCCTGGAAGTTGTAGGCGCGGAAAACGTCGCGCGCGGTAGCTTCCACGAAATTCCAGAGCGCCGTATCCGGCGGCAGAAGGTCCCGCGTTCCTCGAACAGCTTTAATCATGATGGTCGCTTACAGCCTGTCACCAATAGCCTGTCATCCTGAGCGTAGCGAGCTCGAATGAGCTCGCGGAGTCGAAGGATCCCTATCACCACCAGGCATCGTGAGGCTATAGGGATCCTTCGACTCCGCACAGGATGACAATTCTCGGTACTCGGTACTGGGTACTCGATACTCTGTACCCGGTACTATCTACCTCTCCCTCAAATACTCATCCGTATACCCAAGATAATTCCTCGCATACCGCAGAATCATTTCTTCGTCTTCCGGACCCAGTTTCCGCCGGAACTTCCCCGGAGATCCCATCCACAACGATCCGGGTTCCACGATCGTCTTCTCTGGAATCAGTGTCCCCGCCGCAATGATCGATCCCGCACCGATCCGCGCCCCATTCAGTATGATCGATCCCATCCCGACCAAACACCGGTCCTCAATTACGCACCCGTGCAGCGTCACGGAGTGCCCGACCGTCACATACTCGCCAAGATAGACGCCCCATTGCTGCTTCATGCCGTGCAGCACGCTGTTGTCCTGCACGTTGGAATACGCCCCGATCCTGATCTCATGCACGTCGCCCCGCACGACGGCGTTCATCCACACCGATGCATGCTCGCCGAGCACCACGTCGCCGATAATCTGCGCTGATTCATCGACATAGCAACTGGCCGGAACCGTCGGCTTCACGCCCTTGTAGGACCGGATCACGTTCTCGCCTGAAAATTCTCCATAGAGATAAAGACAATCAACATAGCAGATTTCCAAGCAGGCGTGCTTATTCCGAGCTCAAGACTGCGCCAACGAACGCGCAGAAACGCTGATATTGCGGCTCTTGCATAGCTGTTTACAGACACGAGACCGTCCGCGGACATTCCTACGCGCCTTTTACAAGGTCAAGACGCAGAGGTGACACCCGGCTTTCATGCGCTCCGTACTCTCGATCCTGTAAGCGGATTGCAGAACGGACGCAAGCTGACGGAAACATTGAAAACAGCACCACGAACCACCAGTTCTGGAGCCGATCCGGGTAATTCGCGAAAGGAGGAAACACAATGCAAATCAAAACACTGACATTTCGGGCAGTGATACTCGGGTTGCTCACGATCGCGAGCGCTTCTTCGGTCTTCGCTCAGCAGGCGGGCTACTCGCAAACCAATCTAGTCGCTAACACCGCTGGGGTGGCTAACCACACTGACGCGCAGCTCTCGAACCCGTGGGGAATTTCCTTCATACCAGGACAACCCTTCTGGATCGCAAACAACAACGGCGGCACTTCAACGCTGTATGACGCGCAAGGGAACAAAGACGCATTGGTTGTGAGCATTCCCGTGGCCGCGCACAATCCTTGCCCGCAAGGCTGCCCTACAGGGACGGTTGCCAACTCTCAGGCCGGAGTTTTCGGTAACGGAGCGTTCCTCTTTGATACCGAGGATGGCATCATCGCCAACTGGACGGGGCAGGGCAACGCCGTCACCGTAGTCGACAACTCTGTGGCCGGCGCGGTCTACAAGGGCCTCGCTCTCCTGAACAACAATGAGGGCGCGTTCCTTCTTGCCGCTAACTTTAACAGCGGCAAAATCGATGTGTTCGACCACAACTTCAACCCCACACATCTTGCCGGCAGTTTGACAGATCCCCATCTTCCAGCGGGGTATGCGCCTCACGGAGTCAAGGTCATCGCCAATGTCATTCTGGTCGCCTACGCCATCCAGGATGCCGCCAAGCACGATCCAGCGATCGGGGCAGGGCTGGGAATCGTGGACGCATTCGACACAGAAGGCAACTTCACACGCACCTTTGCTATGGGAGGCATGTTGAATGCTCCCTGGGGTATGGTGATGGCCCCCGCGACTTTTGGCCCTTTCTCCAGTGATGTGCTGATCGGCAATTTTGGTGATGGAACCATGAACGCCTACGATACGCAGGGCCACTTCGTTGGACAGGTCACGGACTCCGCCGGTCACGCGATCGTGAACCCGGGCCTCTGGGACATGGTTTTCGGAGCAGGCGGCACCGGTGATCCGAGCACACTCTACTTCACTGCAGGAGGCGCCAACCAGACGAGCGGTTTATTCGCAACTCTCGTTCCCGCAACCGCGGCGAACGGCCCGAATTTTTCGCTGAATCTTTCAGCGCAAACTGTGACAGTCGCTGCCGGAGGCTCGACTACTCTCACGATTGGATCCGCGGCCGTGGGTGGCTTCAATGGCCAGATCGCTCTTTCGTGCACGCCGGCCGCTGGACTCACTTGCACCTTCGCTCCCAACACGATCTCGCCAGGATCAAACGCCTCGAGTTCCAGGCTGACCGTTTCCGCAGCAGCAACGGCTCCGGGTGGAGGCTACGGACATCCCGGAATGCTCTTGCTTTCAAGCCTAGGCCTCTTCGGAACGCTGCTCAGCGTGGGCCGCAGCAAAGTCGCATCGACTGCAGGAAAGAAGATGATGTTGCTCGCCATTCTGGTCCTGCTTGCCACAGGCATGACATTCACCGTCGCCTGCGGCAACTACTCTAACCACACACCCTCTAGCAACCAGGCGTCCCTAACGATTACGGGTACGTCAGGTGGCTTGAGCCATTCCGTTCCAGTTTCGGTCACCGTTCGCTAAAGTACGACGGCCGGGATGCACAATGTGGCTCCCGGCCACTTTCTCTTTACGGCAAGGCGTAGCGACCTCGATTTCGCACTCCGGGAATCATCCCCAAAAAAATCCCTAGGATCACAGAACAACTCTGTTGCCGATGCTATACAGGACTGGGTTTCTCAATTTTGGCGGAGGAGCTTCGCGGCCGCGCCTCGCACGAACGCGCCCTCCGGTTCTCCTCCGCTGATTGTCTGGCGCGCGTCCGGTTAACGATCTGCTGGACCATCTCTCCGAGCATATCTCGCACGCAGGGGCGATCTCATGCTCGCTGTCCGCACTACTTGTCTTCTATTTGCTTTCTCCACTCTCGGAATTGTGCTGTGCACTCCGGTACGACTCGCCGGACAAGACTCCGCCACCGGATCGATTCGCGGCACCGTGGTCGACCCGGCAGGCGCGCGTGTGACGCAGGCTGCGATCGTCGTCGTGAACGCCGGGACCGGCACACAATATACGGCAACCAGCGATTCCGAAGGCCATTTCGCCCTGGAGTTACCCTGCCCGCCATGATCCCGATTTCACTGCTCTACGGCACTCCCGATGACGCCGCCGCGCAGATGGAGTATCTGAAGAAGCGAGGCTATCCCATTTCGTACGTGGGGATGGGTGAGGAACCCGACGACCAGGACATGCTTCCGGAAGACTATGCGGAACTCTACCTGCAGTTCGCCACCGCGATGCACAAAGTCGATCCGAACCTGAAACTCGGCGGCCCAGTCTTCGAAGGCGTAAATGAAGACATCAAGGTCTGGCCCGACGCGCAGGGCCGCACTTCATGGTTCGGTCGCTTCCTCGATTACCTGAAAGCGCGCAACCGTATCTCTGACCTGGCCTTCTTGAGCTTCGAGCATTATCCCTATCCGCCGTGTGAGATCGTACGGGCCGACCTCTTTCGTGAGCCGCAGCGAGTCAGCCACATTCTCGACGTATGGCGTCAGGATGGGCTTCCCGCGAACGTCCCCATGACGAACACCGAGAGCAATGTCAGTTATGGCAACGCCCAGCAGATGGCGGACATCTTCGCCGTGCCCTGTCGCCGACAGCGTCGGAGCTTTTCTGACCGCCGGCGGAGCGGTCTACTATCATTCCCCGATACAACCCGAACCCCTGCGTCCGGGATGCCACGGCTTCGGCACCTATGGAAACTATGTCGCCGACGAGAAACTCAACGTAAAGACCTTCACATCCCAATACCACGCCAGCCGCCTGATCCACCTCGAGTGGGTGCAACATCGGGCCGGAGTCCACAAGCTCTATCCGGCAGCCTGCGATCTTCAGGACGCTGCCGGCCACACGCTCATCACCGCCTATTCCGTTGAGCGCCCAGACGGCAATTGGTCATTGATGCTGATCAATAAAGATCAATCCAACCCGCATCAGGTCCGCATCGCGTTCGACGACGCTTCACACAAGTCATTTACTGGACCGATCACCATGATCACATTCGGCAGCGATCAGTACATCTGGAAGTCGGACGGCCCCAATGGCCATCCAGATCCGAATGAGCCCCCGGTTACGAAAACGCTTGCGGCGGGGACGCAGTTCATTACTCTTCCCAAAGCCTCGGTCACGATACTCCGCGCCAAGACCGGGTCTTAGCCGGCTGCGAAATCTTTGTCCCAGGATTCGCAGACATATAATGCTGCGAGTTCCTCTATATGCAACGGCCCCAACGCACCGACTCTGCTTCGCCGAGAATGAAATGCGCCATTCTGTTCTTCACCATCTGCTGCCTGCTATCCACGATTCGCATTCTTCGCGAGGCGCCGAACCCGGCCCACATAACTACCGATGACGTTTCGAAGAAATCGGATCAGCGCTTCGCTGCCGTGAAAACGCGTCTGCCGGCGAGTGGAGTCATTGGGTACATCGGGGGGAATGGCGACTCCTCTACTCCCGACTATTACTTGACTCAATATGCCCTTGCGCCGTTAGTCGTAGATCGTTCAACCCATCACACGATCGTGATCGGTAACTTCCCCCTATCGCAGCCTTCGAGCCTTCCTCCGAACCTTCGCCTGGTTGAAGACTTCGGCAGCGGAGTCTTGCTACTCGCTGGCGAGGATACGAAATAGATGAATATTGTCCTGGCGCTGGGACTCGCCTTCTTATCGGGATATCTGGTCGTCTCCGCGGGATGGCCGGGCGAGAGGACCAACAAGTCCGAACGGTGGATGAAGCTTTTCATGTCGGCTGGATTGGGAATTGGGATCTTCTCGATTGCCTTTGTCGTCGAGCGATGGCTTGGCATCGTTGACATACTTGCTGCTGACTTATGCCTGATAACTTTGTTGCTCGCTGCGTATCTCGTCGCTCGCGCTCGTCGCACATCTGAGGACCTGCCTGCGTCCAAGTTCGCGGACATCAAACTCCCAAACTGGCTACATCGTAGTTTGATGGCCTCATTCGCAATCTCCATTCTCGCCGCGCTCTACGCGACCGTGCTTCGCGCGCTCGCCCGTCCGCACGGCGATGGCTGGGACGCTTTCGCCATCTGGAATCTGCACGCCCGCTTTTTGTTCCGCGGAGGCAGCCACTGGCGCGATGGCCTCAGCGCCTTGATACCCTGGTCTCATCCCGACTACCCTCCTCTTGTTCCGGCAGCGATCGCCCACATCTGGAGCTACATCGGCCATGATGATCCGATCGTCCCCGCCATCCTCAGCCTCGTTTTCACCGTCGCGACGCTTGGGCTCCTGGTTTCGGCTATGGCGGCGCTTCGCGGTATCACCTCCGCCGCGCTAGCGGGCATCACTCTGGCATCAACCCCCTTCTTCATCGAACAAGGGGCTTCGCAGTATGCCGACATTCCTCTGTCTTTTTTCTTCCTGGCCGCTATTGCACTTCTGCACGTGTTCCAGCGGCGTTCTGCACAAGTCCCCGATGGGAGTCTGACGGGCCTGTTCGTCCTGGCAGGAGTGGCGGCGGGATTCGCAGCCTGGACGAAGAACGAAGGCCTACTTTTTCTATTCGCGTTTCTGGTCTCTCAGGTCGCCGTCGTTCCCTGGCGGAGGCATCCGCCGGCGAACGAATCTCGCCTCAACGCTGGACGCAAGCTTGTTATTCTCCTGCTGGCGACAACCCCATTCCTTCTCCTGAGCCTCTGGTTCAAGCATTTCATTGCCCCCTCCGGCGATCTGTTCTCCGGCCCTGAAGCCATGCTCCACAAGATCCTCACTCCCGGGCGTTACTGGGCGATTCTGCGATGGTATGGAAAAGACTTCTTGCGGTTCGGGAACTGGGTCGTTCCTACCACCGTCCTATTCGTAGCGATCAGCCTCTTGAGCCCCTCAGCCGGAATCCGGCGTCAGAAAACCGCATTTCGGTCTTCGGTCGTAACGCTGGCGATCACGCTTTGTGGATATTTCGCCGTTTATGTGATCACTCCCAATGATCTGTACTGGCATCTGAGATTCTCCCTAAACCGTTTGTTTCTACAGCTTTGGCCTACTGTCATCTTCTTGTTTTTCTTATCTCTGAGCCCTCAAACCTCCACCGAGTCTCAAAGTGAGGTCAAATTCGGGCCCAAACACAGGTAAACCTGTCAAGAATTTCGTCAGTCCCACTTGACTTGCAGTCAAATCCTTGTCATAACTATTCGGGTCCATCCGGACGAGTTTGGGGGTGTGTAGATTTGGCAGAAGTTAGGCTTCAAGAGGGCGAATCCCTCGAGAATGCTCTACGCCGCTTCAAGCGCAAGGTGCAACAGGAAGACATCATCAAGGAGGTCAAACGCCACTCCTTCTACCTGAAGCCCGGCGAAAAAAAGCGTGTAAAAGCTGCGCTGGCTCGCAAGCGCGCCAGAAAAAAGACACGCAAAGAACAGGATTAATGCAATGAAGGGCCGCTCCGTCCCGGAGCGGCTCTGCTCGATCTGGCCCCCACCATGTTGAGCTGCATCAGGGATTTCATATCAATATTCTTCCCGGCATAAACGCTATTCAGTAACCCACGCAGTCTTCCGACCGCGTGGCGGGCCGAGTCCAAGGGGCAGTACAAGAGGGGGGAGTAGTAGACGACCTGTCTTTCGGGTGTCACCACCGCAGTTCATTCCCCGCGAGTGGGAGCGACGGAAACGGGCTGAAGGAGCCATCCTCAATGGAATTTCAGGACAAGGTGCTGAAGTGCATCGACTGTGGGACCGATTTCATCTTCACGGCCGGGGAGCAGCTTTTCTTTCACGACAAGCAGTTCAAGAACGAACCTAAACGCTGCAAGGCATGCAAAGGCAAGCGGCTGGCCGTGGTGGGCGCGCCTCCTCCCCAGGGACAGAATTATCGCTACACGAAGGTTGAGACCCAGGCCACCTGCTCGGGGTGCGGCAAGCAGACCACCGTCCCCTTCCGTCCGACACAGGGACGCCCGGTGTTTTGCCGGGAATGCTTCCAGTCGCGGAGAACGCAGGCTTCCGCCTGATTCTCCGGCTCCCATTTAAGAATTCGGGAGTACGGTACCATAGGGTGTGCCCGGATTCTTTGTAGAAAATTTCGGCTGCCGCGCCACTCAGGCCGATGGCGCCGCCCTCGAACGGCAGTTCGAAGAGCGCGGACTTGCGCGTGCCTCCAGTCCGACGCAAGCTTCAGTCGTAATCCTCAACACATGCACCGTGACGGCGGGCGCCGATCAGGACGCCCGCGCCGCGATCCGCCGAGTCCGCCGCCAGAATCCCGAAGCCAGAATCGTTGTCACCGGCTGCTACGCGCAACGGGCGCCCGAGGAACTCGCGGCCCTGCCGGGAGTGGACCTGGTTGTCGGCAACTCCCACAAGCACCAACTGGCGGAAATCGCCTTCTGTGGGTCGGCGAGCGTCGAGAACACGCGACCGGCTTTCGTGCCGCTCGCAGGGTTGACTGAGAACCGAGAACTGAGAACTGACAACTCGATTTTCGTCTCCGACATCTTCGCCCACACTGAACTCCTTGCCGCACCGGTCTTCGATGCCGCCAACGAACGCACCCGCCCCAACCTCAAAGTGCAGGACGGATGCGACAACCGCTGCTCTTTCTGCGTAATTCCCTACGTCCGTGGCCAAAGCCGCTCGCTCCCATTGGACCGCATCGTTCGCGAAGTCAACACGCTAGTGAATGCGGGATATCGTGAAGTCGTTATCAGCGGCATCAATCTAGGCCGCTGGGGGAGAGACTTATCGCCGAGCTCGACCCATGTGGGAACAGTCGCCACAGCTCATGTGGGGACAGCCGCGCTCGGCTGTCCAGGCGAGCAAAGCTCGCCTGCTTCGTTAGTCGACCCCGTTCGCGCCATCCTCTCCGAGACCGCTCTCGAGAAACTCCGCATTTCCTCCGTCGAACCGATGGACTGGTCCGACGAACTCATCGCTCTCATCGCGACCTCTCCGCGCATCGCCAAGCACGCACACGTGCCTATGCAGTCCGGCAGCGACGCCGTGCTGCGGCGCATGCACCGCAAATATCGCCCCTGGCACTATCGCGAAAAGATCGAGGAGATCCATGCCGCCATGCCAACGGCCGCGATTGGAGCGGACGTCATGGTCGGCTTCCCCGGCGAGACGGACTCAGAATTCGAAGCCACGCGGCGGATGATCGAGGACCTGCCGTTCACTTACCTGCACGTGTTCACCTACTCCGCCCGCCCAGGCACACCCGCGGCCGCGATGCCGAATCAAGTCCCAGTCCACTTGGCGCGCGAGCGCAACCGCATTCTCCGGGAATTGGTGTCGGAAAAAAAGCTGGCGTTCATGCGCAGATTCATTGGCAGATCGCTCGAAGCAATCACTCTGAACGTCGTCGGCAATTACGCAGACGGCGAGTTCACCGAATCCCTGACCGACAACTATCTCAAACTGCGTCTGCACGGACGGTACGAACCCAACTGCTGGACACTCGCGAGCATTGAGGACGTCAGTGACGGAGTGCTCGTGGGCGAGGTTCAGAAAAGCGATAACCACAAAGGGCACGAAGGCTCACGAAGGACTGCGCTTTCCTTCGTGTAACTTCGTGCCCTTTGTGGTTAATTGCTTTTGACCACGCTAGCTCGGTTTCCGGATCGAAATCCCGAGATCCCGCAACTGCCGCTCATCGACCGGCGTAGGCGCATCCACCATCAAATCCACCGCGCGCGCTGTCTTCGGGAAGGGAATCACTTCGCGCAGACTCTCGGCCCCCGTTAGAATCATCACGATCCGATCCAGTCCCAGCGCAATCCCACCGTGCGGAGGGGTCCCGTATTCCAGCGCCTCGAGAAAGAATCCAAACCGCTTCTTGGCCTCTTCATCGGTCATGCCAAGCGCCTTGAAGATCTTCGCCTGAATATCCTGCCGGTGAATACGGATCGATCCAGAGCCCAACTCGGTGCCATTGAGCACCACGTCATAAGCCAGCGCGCGCACCGCGCTCAACGTCGACTGCGGATCGTTCACTGATTCCACTCCCTGCTCAAGCAATCCCATATCTTGCTCATGTGGCGATGTAAACGGATGGTGCGCCGCCATCCACTGCTTCTCACCCTCGTCCCACTCGAACATCGGGAAATTCGTCACCCACAAGAATCGGAAATCCCTCGCCGGATCACCCGTCTTCTTGAAAATCCCATGGCGGTCGGCGTACTTCTGCGCCAGCGCCAGCCGCAGCAGCCCCGCCGACGCGTAAATTGCCAGTTCCGCCGGAGTGACCTTCCGATGCGCCGGCATCGCGGTCTGCGGACCGGCCTGC
>DATMOO010000384.1:0-9290 GCA_035568275.1 Candidatus Sulfotelmatobacter sp. | reverse complement strand
AAGCCGGAGCAATCATGGGCTGGGATCATGGGCTGAATTAGAGGCCAAAGTCTGTTGAGGCGAATCTGTCCGCACGACACTCTTAGCACACGCAAGTGCCGGTTGCGGTAATGCAATTCGGTGCGATTGCTTCGACCGATCCGCGCGCGAGCAACTGACTCTTAATCTCATCCGCCAGGGGCGCACCTGAGCGCATCAAGATGCATTGTCCCGTAAACACAAGGCATAGCTGTCAGGTGCAACGCATCAACGCGCAGCAAACCGCGCGGAATCCCAAAACAAACTGACACCAGAACTGACACCGAGCGGGGGAACTTCAGTATCGGAATCGTTAAAAGTGGAATTCCAACGTTGCTGAGACGGAATAGGCCCGATACGACGGTTGGTCTACACCCAGGAACAAGTACCGTGCTGCAGATGTGTCACCTACTTGGAAATAGGGGTAGAAGGGGATGGCGCCATTGGGGCTCAGGATCGGCGTTGGAGACTTGGTACTGTCAATAATGTTTACCGGACACCCAGGCACCGCCGTTGAGGTAGGGGCTGGGCTCATGCAACCTTGATATTGCGCCATGGGAGAGGTTTGAAAATCCTTGTTGTCGAACTGTTGGTAGCGGAATTCAACCTTCGGCATGATGTTTTGCGTCAGCTTGTATTTGAAAACAGCTACAACTTCATGCGTGCGGCTAACGCTCTCCGGGTAGTTCGTAGCGGCCGTGGTGCCGACGAGAAGGAAACGACACGGCGAGGTAGACGCCGAATTCGAACAGTCAGTGCCGGTGCTGGGATCGAGACCGTTAATTCCCAGGAAACGCGACAAAGTATCAGAGTGCCCTGCGGAAAGCGAATAGTAAGTGGAGAGAAATATCTTTTTTCCAAGGTGGGCATCCGCACCTGCTGTCCAGATGTCAACCTTTTCGGGCGTGGTGCTTTCCCAATCGTTATTGGCGGTATCGCAACCAGCGCAGGTCGAGATATCTTGGCCGGTACTGGGAGGTGTGCGATTTCGCGAGATGAGCCTTCTGTAATTGTGCTCGCGAGAGTACTGGGCAAACAACGAGACCTGCGGCGAGAGGGTGAAGTCTGCATCAAGACCATAGTTGTAGGAAATGTCTTTCAGGATTCCGTAAAGATAGTAAGGACTGGTTGTGGCTGACGCACCCGTAAGGAAATTCAGAGCCCTAGAGCTGTTGGTGTTGCCTCGCTGATTGTAATCGTCCTGAGTGGTTCCACCGAACGCGGAAAAGCTGAGCCTGTCGGAAACGTCGTATTCGACCAGTGCGTCACCGCGGTTTCGTACCCTTTGCGACTCGTCGAATCTCCGATGGCAGCGCTGGTCGGCAGTAAAAGCCACGCTACCGTCGCCGCATGCAATCGGGGTACCAGTCGATGGATCGCTGGACTGGCGATCCTGATATTCATCAGGGTTTCGGACCGAACGTCGATACGAAAGCCGGAACAAAAGGTCCCTCCAGTGCGCTACGTCAACCGCTCCCAGGAACGTGTGCTCCACGGAATGTTCCGCGTCGCGATGCGAGCGGTCCATCCATTCCACCTGGTAGCCGAGTTTCGCGGAGCTTTTCTTCGCAAAGAACCAATTCCCAGTTAATTCGAAATTCTTACGATTGAACCCGAAGGGAGTATTCTCGTCTCCGCTACCGGGACTTGAAGCATCGCCTTCCGCCGGCGTGAATGTGCGCACCGGGGTATTGTTGTTGTAGTCATAGTGACGATAGCCTGCTTTGACCTGGAAGTTTTTCCATGGCAGGCTGACGAGTGTGAAGTTCATCGCTAGAGTTTGCTTGCTGCCTCCGAGACTTGATGCGGGCAGCGATGCAGTTGTGGTGCACGAAGCTCCCGGTGTGCCGCCACAACCGGTAATCGCTGCATTGGTGGTGTAGGGCAAGAAGCGTTCGTCTTGACGTAACCAGCCAGGGCTGATGATTCCCTGCAGGCGCAAATACTTGGTCAGGTTAGTCGCGCCAGCTAAGTCCAGGTAGTGAGCTTGGTTGCTGGGATACAAACTCGAGCGCCCAGTCGTGGGGTTGGATACTTCCGCGCCCACTGGCTGAGTGAGGATAAAGGGATTGTCCCAGGTCATCGACGGAATGTTTTCTTGCAGGAAGGAACCTACGTAGGCTACCTCGATGCCCCAATCACGTTTGCCGTACTCCCCACCGACACGTACCAGATTATTGAAGTAGCTGATGGTCTCGGGAAGCTCGACCCCAAACCCGGAGGTAGCGCTCGCGCTTGGACTGGAGTTCATGATCAGACCAATAGGCCGAGTGCCGTTCTGGCTTTCACGCCAGTACATTCCGTTCAGATTGAGATTTGAAGTCAGGTCATAGGATCCAGAAATCGTTCCTGCCTTGCGGGTGATGCTGGGGGTTATGAAGTTGAAATTTGTTACGACGCCTTGCTGCGCGTTTGTTCCGGTGCCGGCAATCAGAGACGGGAGGTTGGTAGAACTGCTGGCCTGTAATGTGGATCGGATTGCTGCGGGAAAGCTCCACACGCCCGGCGAGGTCTGAACAAAGAGCGTCCGCGTGGTGTTGCTGTAGACGTGAGGAATCTCGTCGTATCGGAACTGGAACTTGAACTTGCCGTGCTGCCCGAACGTTGCTAGGTAACTCTGGTCGTGATACAGGGTCTTCTGCGATTGCAGCCTTATATAATTGTGGGACCCGAGGAGATGATCGAAGGTGGCATCGAGGTTTCGGACGAAGAACCCGTTGCGCAGATCGCGATATTCTTCATATTTCGAAGTGCTCAACAAGGGATCGAACGCGGTTCCACAACCGAGACAGCCGGGAGCGACCGAGGGATTACCCGATGCAGCAGGCCCCCCAGGGCCGAGCATCAAATCAGGGCGTCCATAGACATCACCCCACCGGTACCGCACGCCGAACTCGACGACATTCGCCTCGGAGGGTTTATCTTCGGCAGACTTTTCTGCCGTGGGTTTCTCCTGCGCAACAACGGTTATCGAGAGTAGCATTACAGCGAAGGTCTTTACAAACGGACTGAGATTTTGTGATTTCATTTCCGCTTTCCCTTCCTCAGCGCAGGAACGCATTGCCCGACGGGTGATTCGAACCGTGAATTTCTGAATGGCAGTTTGTGCAGCCACGATTGAAATCGCGGACGGAATTAAGCAGGGTTGGAGTCGTTGGGTGCCGACTGCTGTCGTGACAGGAATCGCAAACCCGCGGCATCCGCATCTTTAGCAATTGCGGGTTGCTGGAGCCATGCGCTTCATGGCAGTTAACACAGTTCTCCATTACGGGCGGGTGTTCCCACAGGAACGGCCCGCGTCGCTCGGTGTGGCAACTCAGGCAATTCTCATTCACTGTGGTCTGCCGAAGCTGGCTTGGATTGGGCGTGCCGTGCGGGTTATGGCAACTCGTGCAGGTCACTTTGCCTTCCCGGTATGGCATGTGGGAGGAGCGTTGCAACTGCGCTCGGCGCATCTGATGACACCGAAGGCAAAGTTCAGGCTGGGATTCTCTGAGACTTTCGTTTTCTGTAAGCGGTGCGTTGAAGCGAGCCTCGTGGGACAAGGGAGGATGCAGTTCCTGATGGGCCTGGTGGCAATCCACGCAAGCCATGGCCCGCGATTCGTGCGGGCTGCCCCTCCAGAAAAGCTGGTTTCTATGGGAGTGGCACTGCAGGCAAGCGAAGTTTTTCTCGGCTACGGTGTTCTTGGAATCTTCAGTAAAGCGGACAGGAATTGTATCCTTGGTTCCGCCAGCCTCGACATGCACACGACCAGGGCCGTGACACGATTCGCACCCGTGAGCCTCGTCGGGAGTGTGCGGATGCGCCATTGCTTTTCCCATTGCCGTTCGGTTAAAACGTCGGCTCTGCTCCTCGTGACAGGTGACACAGGTATCGCTACCGACGTAATCGCCATCGGTCTTGGTGTCAGACGTCTTTTGCTCCTGTGCGGGTGAGACCGTTTTATCCGGCGTCTGGTTTGCGGCAGGGGTTGCGGTCAAGCTCGATGTTGGAGGATTCGATTGCGCCGATATTGTAACGACCCCGAAGGCCAGGGCAGCCGTGATCAATACTGCTCGCGTCCAAGTCATAGGCCTAATCTGCCTCTCTTCCGACGAACAATGCGCGAGATCGTGGCGGTACTCTGCATGTCCAGTTGCGTAATCCAATGTGGAAACCTGTCGATCTTCCTCGAGCAGTAATCTACTTGATCGTCTTTACGAAGTCTGCAATTGCCTGGGCTTGCTCGTTAGTGAGTCCTGCAATGCCCTTGCTTCGGCGGGACGAGGGCCACGCCTGCTAGACTCAGCCAATGGTGAGTCAGCAAGAACCACGCCGGCCGGTCAGGTGGAGTATTCATCCCTTCTGTCATAGAAAACTCACCCGAAGGGAGGGAAGTGTGACGAGCCTTCTTGAGAGTGGCCACTGTCAGAAGGTACAGTTCTTCAAGCACGCATGTTCGCAATACAGTCCCTTTACCATATCCATCGTTTGGGGATCGCATTGCGCTCAGGCAAGGAACGGTCGCAAGAACAACAAGACTCGTCCGCACGTCGTTTAAGTCGTCCGAAAATCTAGAATGGGGCTATGGAACGATAAGAAGGGGGGCGATTCTAGCGGACTCGTTGAGAGCAATGCCAGGAAAAAATGCTAGTTTACGAAGCTTGTCAGCTTTGACTATGCTTACTCGCCAAAGGATGTCCATAGATGGCATGGGCGGTTATGGATAGATCAGGTGTCACCTTGATTGCCGCTCCCTACATTGTGATCGGATGACGAGCAAACCGGACAATGAGCCTGCCTTGCTGCAAGCTTTGCCTTTCCAAAAACGTCTACGCAGGCAGACACCTAAGCGATTGAATTTTCAGCCTTGGTATCACGCGTTCCGCGCCTTCCAAAAAGACTTGTTTTTGCAGGAAGCTTTCGAGGGCCGCGAGGCTGTGGCGGGATGCTGCGCAGAGAGGCATCCTATCGGGAGGAGATATAATCAATCCGGCCGAGATGAATGACCTCCACTCCATAAACGATTTCGGCGCGATCGATGCTGAGTCCGACGACCTGCTTGCTCGATGCTTTGAGTCGCATCCTGCTTACCTGGAAGCGCTGAACGGCCGCCGTTTCTTGGTTCTCGGCAGAAAGGGCGCCGGCAAGACAGCAATTTATAAGAAAATCGTTCTACTCCGCGATCCAGCGACCTTTTCCATTGGGCACAGTTTCGCTGATTATCCGTGGCATCACCACGATGCACAGGTCGTACCATCTGCCGCGGAGCAGGAGCGTTACCTGCACAGTTGGAAATACCTCATCCTGCTGTCGCTGTCTAAGATGTTACTCAACTTCGACCAGTCACAGCCGTGGTCTGAATCGGCAATGGAGGCCCTTGCCAAACTTGAGAGCTTCATTGTCGACACATACGGCTCGAAGGATCCAGACATTACGGAGGTGTTTCATCCTGGGAAGCGCCTGCGCCATCTCAACAAGCTCAAGGTGGACCTGAAGTTGTTCCAATTTGAAAAAGAAAGGGACGAACTCGCAATGGAACAGCTTCCCAGAGTCTTCCAGGATGTCAATAGATCACTGGAGCAACTGGCGCTCACTTCACTGAATCCGTCAAATCGGTATTACATCTGCTTTGATCAGTTGGATATCGGATTCCAGCCCGCTTCCACTGAGTACCACCTCAGACTCATAGGTCTAGTGCTTGCTGCCCGAGATTTCGCAAACTCCGCAAGGGAGCGCGGGTGCAACTTAAAAATCTTGGTATTCCTTCGGAGCGATATTTATCACAAGAGCCTTTTGTTTGAGGACAAGAACAAGATCACGGACACCTACCGTGTCGAACTGGAGTGGGATCAGCCAGGGACCGCAACGCTCAAATCCGTCATGGAGCGACGATTCGGCGAGGTACTAGGAATCCCGGCCGAGAACTCATGGAACATCGTATTCGACGAAACAACAGAAATGCGTGGCCACCAGACCAAGTACCAACATATCCTAGACCGCACCTTTCGCAGACCCAGGGATGTTATTAAGTTTTGCAATTGCGTCCTGGATGTATTTCATCGCAGATCGGGCGGCAATAAGTTTACCAACGAAGACGTCAATCTTGCCCATACCGACTACAGCAATTATCTACGTTCGGAAATCGTTGATGAAATACATAAGTACCATCCCGACCAGAAGATCTATTTTGAGATGCTTCGTCACCTTGGGTATCAAGTATTTACTCCGGATGAGTTCGCGAAAGCATACGGCTCCTGGAACGAAAAACTTGAACAGCCTCGTCCGATGGACGAAATTTTGGAACAACTGTATGACTTCTCCATCATAGGCGTGTATCGGGCTGGAGGTCGCGGGTATGGAGGTGCCGAGTATGTCTACAAGTACGTCGATCCCAGAGCGGAATTCAATCGCTCGGCTGAACGTTTCAGGGTCCATTGGGGTCTGGTTGAGGCGCTTGATCTGAAGCAATATAAGGTAGGCTAGCTGTAAACGTGTGCTGAGTCCGTGTCCAAACGGGTAATTGTCGCTCCATCCATCTGAGCTATCGGTGACTCCCTTCACTCATTCCAAAAACAAGTGGTTTCGGAAAGCGCAGAACCTCCGGTTTTCGCCGCTGCAGAATCAATCGGTTGAAGCGGCGTTCCCAGAGACGTTTTTGGAAAGCTCCGGATCGTGAGTGTAATGGCCTGGTTTCGACAGTTATCCGTAATAGTGCCCAGTTCGACGCGGGAGCACAGATTGCTGCGACAGTTTCATCCGACATCTCAGCCGATCAGGTACTCCCTTCGGTTCTGAAGCGAACCTCGAATGTCTATTGCTTCGTGAGGACTCCCTGTACGGCAGTTCCGGGCGCGGTGTTCATGGCCTTGATCTCCTTCCCGCGGCCTATGATGACCATGCTCCAAGTGCCATCCGAGTAGGTTGCGGACAAGGTGCAGTCCCGATTCACGGTATATGGTCCCGAGTCGCTGATAGGGAAAACAGCCCCACCGAAACTCGCCGTGAGTGAGCGCGAAGAGGTTCCCCGGCCGTCAAAGGAGAAGGTACCGGCGGCGGCGAGAGGAACGAATTCGCCCACCTGCTGCGGATCGCCGCTGAACGTGGTGCTGACGAAGCCGCCGATGGCAAAACCGTAAGCGCCCTTTACGGTAGAAGCATTACATCCATCGTCGTTAGCTTGGGCGACATTGCGATGTCCGACCATTACCAGGGCCAGCGCCGTTGTCGTCACGATGGCTATGGCCAGCACAGATCTGTGTGTCCGTTGCATTGTATTGCCTCCATTCTGCCGAAATGCGATTTTTATCAGTCGGTGACTTAGGCTAGGCCAAAAGTGGCAGGCCTTGCGGCCCACCACTCTCCAGAACCTTGCCGGGGATGTCTTTCGGGATGACGCCGGTCCCTAGAATACACTGCTCACTGGGGTGCTCACGGTAATGCGAGTTGCGGTGATTACACCGACGATGTGGGCGACCAAGGTGTTGGACGTATCATATGCATCCAAGGTAAACGTCCCAGCATAGTGTTTTCCGTCTCGACTCACCATAACATCCCCAACGATGTGGGTGGGTCCGGTCGGGTTCCCAATCCCGCTCGGCGCGTTGGCGGTATCGTAGCCCGTAGCAAAGTGATTGAACTTGTATCTGGATTTTCCAGTTTTTTCCCATACTCCCAAACAGATACTGCCGTCCTGCGGAGGGCGTCCGGAGTTTATGATTTCGGTCCCATCGCTGTGCCACTGGGTGAAACCTATATCGAGTGGTACACCATCGGGCGGCGCGCCAGGGCCAGTATTACCCTGGGCAGTGAGCGTAAATTTCCACATTCCGACAATCGAGTTGTTGGAGTCCTCGGAAACGAGCAAGAGCGAGCCCGAACCGAACTCTGCCCCATTCCAAGATTGCGGCGAGACAACGGCGCCGCCCTTGTGGCTCGGAGGATAGTATCCGCACTCGGCGCTCGCTCTTGCGGTAAGGATCGTTCCAATCAAGACCAGGCCCAGAGCTGCGGCGAGTCTCTTGAATGTTGTTTTCATCCGATCTCCTTTAAGCGTCAATGTTTTAGATTTAAGGTTGTTTCCTATGCTCGTACGAGTCGCGGCTATCAAGATTCTCGAAATCGATGTGTTTTTCATTTAGACCTCCTTTTGGTCTGCGTCAAACTCGATGGGTTTCCGCAATCCGGTGGACTGTTCCGGAGGGGGGACAACCGTGGTGCGCAGTTAAGCGTTCACAGGTGCTGAACTGCGATTTATCTCGCGCGCGTGCTGCGATGATTAAAAGAAGTACGAGGAGGCTTTAGGACGATGCGGTGGGAGGCGAACGATCGCCGGTCGTGCTACTCCTGACTCTGCCCCTGATCTCGTCGTCGGGGATGGAGACACGTGCCGTCGCGAAATAACTGGGAATTAGCGACGTTGGCAGAGCAAGCGCGGAACAGACCGCGCGGATTCGGAAGATCCGGAGATTGGATACTGCTTTATGGTTGGCAAACGCATATTGCCTTGACTTACTAGTCTTACAAAACTCTTGCTGAATGTCGTCGTCACTCGGGGACGTTGCGGAGAGAATAAAAGCGAGAACGCCGAAGGCGGCGAGCAAGCTTAGCGCATAGCGACGATCGGGGAGACGCGGGCAGCGGGGGGACAATGGCTGCGCTTTGATTACGCGTCGAGAACAGTTGGCTGCGGCATCCATGACAATTCTCGTACCTAGGGCCGAGATTTCGAGAGTTGTTTAGAAAACCCTCGATTGTCTTTGCTATTAGTTCGCCAGGGACCAGGGGTGGGGGAATCGTTCGCCTCAGCGGGTGCTGCGCTTCCCTTTTGAGAGGCGATTGGGAGGGAGTCTGCTCCTGGCAGGAGCAGGAGTCAAGAGAAAAGAATGTTTAGCTCGGCTTAGAGTTGTCTGGCCCAATAATTAGCCGCAAGGGACCGCCGCCTGCGTGACCGAGCCACACACTTTGGCGCTCGCGGTAACAGGTGAAAAATCCCCATTACACTCACTGACTCTCAAAAACGGCGAAGAAAAAGCGCATACTTGTGCAATTGCCTGGTTTCGACAGTTATCTTGGAATTGTGCTTCGAGTGGAACATACGGCACAATGTGGCCACATGACGCCGAGTGACCGACGACAAAAGGTGGGAAGGCAAACCAATCGGGACCGAAGCAAACCTTGCTCCGGTCCCAACAAAACGCTTGGTTAGTCCAGATTCACTTTGTAGATGAAGGTTCCAAAGTTCGTAAGATAAAAGGTGCTGTCTATGCCTCCAGGAATGTACTCGGTGG
>DATMOO010000383.1:0-20930 GCA_035568275.1 Candidatus Sulfotelmatobacter sp. | reverse complement strand
CCCACTGACGTTTTCATCCCAAAGAGAGCCGTGGAGCAAAAGCCTATGGCGAAAATCAGAAGTTAAGTACAAAGACTTACTCGCTTCCGCCGCTAGAATTCCTGCGATCGGAACCTCAATTCAGCGCGACCTTTTCTTTTTCCTTTGGGCGGACAATTCTTCCAGGAGATATTTCAGGGACGCGCATTCGCGAATAACCGCCTCCAGCTTCGGAATCGTGGTTTGCAGTTCTTTGTCTTCCACCACACCATCTGCCAGGGTTTCTCCGACGCTTTCGAGCGCCTCGCCTACTTCGCGAATGAGGTTCGATACCGCAACTAACTCTTTGCCGAGGTTCACGTCGAGTTTTGGCAGCTTGAAGGCGACGCGCCCGGCCTGACTCTCAAGAAAATCCAGGGCTTCGTAGTTGTTGAGCAGGACACACATCTGCGGCAGAAGGTGGGCGGGGATGTGGCGCTCTCCGCGCATCCAGTACATGAGCGAACGGTAGTTGGTTCCGAGCTGTTGGGCGAGGAGGCGCACGTCGTATTCTGCTTTGGTTTCCACCACCCGGCTTATCAGAGATGCGAGATTGTCAGCAGGCACGTCAGGCCTCAAGGTAAAGGTATCGTTCAAAAACCGCGGTCAATTTGAACAGTAAAGACGCCCATTCTAGCTGAATTGATTGGGCTTCCGGGATTGAATAGAGTTGTTATCGTTGGCGCGGCAGCAGGGGGAATTCAGAAGAACACACCCGATCAAGAGTTCGGCTCCCAAGCGTTCAGAAGTGTATGAAAACAATTGACAACCTGAAAGTCGAGAATTACCTTTCAGGGTCACAAAAAAATTGAAGATCTGCGCAGTCATTGGCTGATCCGGCCAAACCGCCGAGAGGGGGCCCAATGTCGAAGAAGTGGTACAACTACATCGTTTCCGTTGACGATGACGCTGCTCAGCAGGCCCAGAATCGTCCGGGCACGCCTGCAAGTTCGAAGTCGGCGGCACAGAGCGTGGCTGAGATCGCATCGACGATCGCCCCGGAGCCGCAGTTCACGACCCCTGTTTCCGATCCGACTTCGTTTGAAGAGATCTATAGGGCTGCTGAAATTCCTCCGGCGGCGAAGGGATACTCGATCCTCAAGGTGTCGCAAATGCTGGAAAGCGAGCACATCCGCAATCTGCCGTCGGATGTGCGGAAGTCGTCGATTCTAGTTGCGCTGGATGCCGCAGGCGTAGAAATCAAAGACGTAATCCAGGATGCGATCCGGCGGGATCGCGCGCTCGATACCTACGAACGGGTGCAACAACGTGCGGCTGAAGAACTGGAATCCCACAAGACAAAAGAGAATAGCGATATTCAGGCGCAGATCGACAAATACGTGACCGAACAGCGGGCGAAGATTCAATCCAACAATGACGCGATATCCCGCGAAAAAGAGCGCTTTACCGGCTGGCGTCTTAAGAAACAGCAGGAAGAGAAGAAGATCGCGGAAGCAGTCGGATATTTTGTCACCGAAAACCCCATTACTACGGGAGACGTGAATGCGGTTACGTCCCCGTCTCCATCCAAAGCAACGCAGCGTTCGTGAGGCAGGAGGCCTTTTATGTTCCAACGATTGAGCAGAATGATCCGGTCGTTTATCGGTTTCTTCATCTCGGTGGCGGAAGATCCGGAGCTGATTCTGCAGCAAAACATCCGCGACATGAATGACCAGGTGCCTCGCATGAACGAGAGCATCGCCATGGTCAAGGCCAATGTGACCCTGCTCGAGAGAGAAGAAACGAAGTATAAAACCGAAATGGCGAACTTAACGGCGAAGGTCAAGGCTGCCATTCAAGCCAATCGCGACGACATCGCCGGCACCTATGCCGCCCAGCTGGAGCAGATGAAGGGCGCTTTCGCCAGAAATCAGGGACAGCTGACTACCGCTCGCGCTGCCTTCGACAAAGCGATGGCCGTGAAGCAGGCCTTCATGCGCGAGAAGGACCGGAAGACGCAGGAGGCGCTCAATGCCATCGCGGACTATCGCCGCTCCCAGTGGCAGAAAAAGGTCGCCGATGCGATGGAGCAATTCGAGGTTGCCGGCATCAGCCAGACACATGACGAGATGGTGCGCAAGATTGAGGAGACGACTGCCGTCAACGAAGCTCGCATGGATATGGCGATGAGCAATGTTGACCAGCAGAAGGTCAAGATTGACGATGAGGCAGAGAAACTCCAGGCTAGTGAATTGGTGAAACAGTTCAAGATCGAAATGGGCCTGGCTGCACCGGAGGCGACTGCGGGCGCGGAGAAGACGATTGCGGCGAAACAACCGCAGAAGACGACTTAAGTTTTTGGCGAAATGATTTTCTCGAAGGCGCTGTGCACCGTACGGTTCAGGTCGTCAGCGCGAAGGAGCAGGGAGGCAAGTTATGGCGGTCAAAATTGAACGAGGTGGATGGGTCCTTATATTCCTGATTGGCGCAGCCATCGTGGGCTACAGCCTGAATCGATATGGCTTGATCGATCTCAGCAAGTTCGTTCCTGGCAGCAAGAGTGCGTCCGCCAATGGCGAGGAAGTGGACGCGTCCAAGCCGCTGCTCATACCGGCGTCCTCGACGAGCAGTGACGCCGAGGTCCGTGTGCGCGTGAATGTGTGGGTGGGATGCGCCGGAGGCTTGGTCGCGAACGGCGGGCTGGATACGCAGCCGGACTCGATCTTCGGCAAAAAGGGGCTGAAGGTCAGTTTCAAGATCATCGACGATTGGACGGAAGGCGCGGCGGCGCTCGCCACCAACAATGTTGATGTCATGCTGACGACTGCGGACGTGTATGCCAAGGATTACGCCCAGTTCAAGGAGCGGGGATTCGGGTCGCACGCCTTCCTGATGGTGGACTGGTCGCGTGGCGCTGACGGCGTGATCGGCAAGCAGGGGATCAACAGCATTGAAGATCTCGCCGGCAAGACCGTGGCGTTTGCTCCTTATACGCCGTCGCATTTCCTGCTGTATAACGGACTCAAAACGTCCGGATTGGGCACGGAGCAACGCAACGAGATTTTCAATAAAGCCGTTCATACCAAGGATGGCATCGAGCCGGCGACTTTATTTGCGCAGGAAAAGGTAGATGCGGCAGTCGCATGGGATCCGGATATGAGCGATGCGGTTTCGAAGCGTGCCGGATCGAAGAAGATCTATGACACGAAGATCGCGAACCGGCTGATCGCCGATATCCTAGTAGTGAGTGACAGCTTTTCCGCCAAGCACCCGGACACAGTGTTGAAGTTCGCGCAGGGCTGGCTGGAAGGCGTGGAGTTCATCAAGTCACAGCCGGAGCGAGCGTACAACCTGATTGGCACAGTGAAGGACTTCAACATTCCTTCCGACTTGGCCAAGACCATGCTCGGCGGCGTGAAGCTTGCTGACTATGCCGACAATCGCTCGTTCATGGGCTCGGCTGGCTCCAATCCTGACTACGACAACATTCTGAGCATGGCGCAGGATATGTATCGCGAGCTCAGAGTCATCAAACACACCTTCAATCCGGAAGACAGTCTGGACCGGCGTTATGTCGAGAAGTTGGCGAACAACTTCTCCATGGCTTCGACCGAGGCGCCGATTGAATACAAGGAGCCGTCGAAGGGTGCGACGCCGATTGCGACGCAACATCGATCGATCTACTTCGACCCGAATTCTTCCAAGATGAGCATGGATTCGCGTGCCATCGTGGATGAACTCGCCGGCACCATGCGAGCGTACGAAAATACCGTGGTCGACATTGACGGAAACACCGATTCCACCGGTTCGCGGCCTTACAACATCACGTTGTCACACGCCCGCGCCGATGAAGTCAAAACCTATCTCATGCAGAAATACGGATTCCCCGCCGCGCGTCTGCGGACCGCCGGCAACGGGCCCGACAAGCCGATCGACAGCAATTCGACACCAGAAGGACGCGAGAAGAACCGCCGCACGGATATCAAAGTCTATGCCAACCCGTCGAGCTAGCGAAAAGGCGATGCGCGATGAGGATGCACGATGAATGAGACAAACCGTTGGTTCACGATTCGCAAGGACGTCGCCCCTTGGGTCCGATGGGCTTTTCCATTTGTCAGTTGGGGCACAATCGTGTTGCTCTGGATACTTGTGCCGTATTGGCAAGGGCCGCATGTTTCCTTATTTCCCCGGCCCCTGGGCGTGATTCGCGCTTTTGGAATGCTTTGGACAGACTACGACCTGCTGGGAAACGTGTTCATGAGTTGGTGGCGTATTGCGCAAGCGTTTTTCTGGTGTGCGGTCGTGGCCATCCCACTGGGCATTCTGATGTCCAGTTACCGCTGGTTATTCGAGCTCATCAACCCAGTCGCCGCGCCCATGCGCGCTATGCCACTCACCGCGTTTCTTCCCGCCTTCATCGCTCTTTTTGGCATCGACGAAACCGAAAAGATCGCTTTCTTGTGGTTCGGAATGTTTTTCTATTTGTTGGCAGTGGTCGTTGAGGAGGTCAATCGCGTAGACAACGCTCTTCTGGAAACGGCCTACACCCTGGGAGCAAAGCAGCGGCAGGCGTTGTGGCTCGTGTTTCGGGCGTCGTTCCCGGCAATTTTCTCCTCATTCCGAATCCTCTATGATATCGGCTGGACATACGTGATTCTGGCGGAGATGCTGAATGCCCGTAAAGGCGTCGGCTACATGGTCGAGGCCGCTCGCAAAGTTCTGGATTTCGACAGAGTCTACGCCGGTATCATCGCCATCGGTGCCGCCGCATTCCTGTTCCGATTCCTGCTGACGTTTCTCGAGCGCCAATTGTTCCCGTGGCGCAGGGCCAGCGCAGCTTTGTCGGGTTCGGGAGCAGCCGTACCAAGTGCAACTGCGCACCTGAAGGCGGCAAAACATGGAGCATAAGAAGTCCAAGATCACGGTGCGAAACGTAAGCCGGACGTTCCCCGCGGCTGACGGACAATGCGTCAACGCGCTTGAGAACATCAATTTTGAGATCGAGGATGCGTATTCTCCGGCAGGACGCGATATTGGAGAGTTCCGGGTTCTGCTCGGACCGTCGGGCTGCGGCAAGTCCACCCTGTTGCGGCTGATCGCAGGCCTGGACTGCGCGGACTCAGGCGAGGTCCTGGTGAATGATCAACAGGTCAGCGGCCCGGGCAAGGACCGCGGCATGGTTTTTCAGAAATACACCTCATTTCCCTGGCTCACCGTGGCTGGTAACATAGCTTACGGTCTGAAGATCAACGGCGTTCCGGGTGAGAAGGCCAAAGAAACCGTGGCGCAGTTGATCGAGGCGATCGGGCTCAGCGGGTTTGAGAACGCGTATCCGGAAACGCTTTCCGGAGGTATGCAACAGAGGGTTGCGATCGCGCGTACGCTGGCGCTGCGTCCGTCGGTGATTTTGATGGATGAACCTTTCGGGGCGCTGGATGCGCAGACTCGCAGCGAGATGCAGCAACTCCTGCTCAAGGTTTGGGACGAAACTGCAAGCACGATCCTGTTCGTCACGCATGATGTAGAGGAAGCAATTTATCTGGCGGACCGGATCTTTATCATGAGCGCGCATCCGGGAACGATCGTCGAAGACGTGCAGGTGCCGTTTGACCGCCCGCGTGATCTGGGCTTGAAGCAGCGAAACGAATTTCATGATCTGCAGAACTACGTTCTCGGCCGATTGCGGAAAGCTCCCGGGAACGGGCAGGTGCGGGTGAGTGTCTAAATGCCTCTCGGCGATCCCCAGGATCAGCAGCCGGTCGACTCGACCAACTACGTCAAGGCTGCATTCCGCTGGCAATACAATTGGATCACGCTGGCCGGAGCGGGCGCGTTTGCCCTGATCAGTGGCACGGCTTTGCCGATCCTGCTAGCCGCCGGACTTGAGCTGATGTACCTCGCCATCGTGCCGCAAAGCTCGCGCTTCCGTCGGCTGGTGCGCTCCTGGCAATTCGCGGAAGAGCAATTGAAACATCAGCAGAAACTCAACGAGATGCTGCGGAACCTGTCGCCGGAGATGCAGAGCCGGTACGTTCACTGCGCGCAGATTTGCGGATCGATCCGCGCAAACTTTGCTCAGCTGTCTTCGCAGTCGCAGATTTTTCTGCAGCAGATTGACACAAGTTTGCAGGGACTGCTGAGCGGATACGCCCGTCTGCTGGTCGCCGCCGCGCAACAGGAACAGTACATGAGAAGTACCGCGAGGGATGAGATCAAACGCGAGATCACGGCATTACAAAAGAATATGAGTGGCGAACCGCAGCGGGTGCAAGAGATCAATCAGAAACGCATCGAGATCCTGAATAAGCGTTTGGAGAAGTTCGACAAAATCTCTGAGAACTGCAAGGTGGTGGATGCGCAGATTGCGGCGGTTGAAGACGTGCTGTTGCTGGTGAGAGATCAGTCAGTCACCATGCGCGATCCGCAGCAGGTCAGTGATCGGCTGGATAGCCTGGTTCACGATGTCGAACAAACGGAGCAGACAGTTCAGCAGGTGGAAACGATTTTCAGTGATATGTCGCCGGATTTGAACGGGCTGATGTCGCTCGATGACACTACGACATCTTCTGGGCCAAATCGCGTGCGCATTCAGAACTAAATGCCGGACGGCCCTACCAAAACGGGGAAGTATTTGGACGCGCTGCCTGCGTGGGCACG
Source organism: Candidatus Sulfotelmatobacter sp. (assembly GCA_035568275.1). Classification (GTDB taxonomy): domain Bacteria; phylum Acidobacteriota; class Terriglobia; order Terriglobales; family Acidobacteriaceae; genus Sulfotelmatobacter. The sequence goes on along the minus strand of DATMOO010000383.1, from coordinate 14,315 downwards.
TGAACTTTCCGAGAAGTACTATTCGCGCTCTTTCGCGGTGTTTGTGCTTTACGGGAACGTGCGAGATCTGGTGCCCCTGCGCACTCCGGAAGGCGCCACTAGCTTCGTTTCGCTGGAAGACTTCTTGTCGAGAGCTCTGTTTGGCCAGCGCGACTTGATCCTGCACTATGACCGCGGAGGATTGAGTTTCGGTAACTCAACAACACAGGCCGATTTCCGCCGTGCGCTGGAAGGGTACGACAGCTTTCACGGCACGAACTACTCCCAGGGCGGGCTGCCGCGAAATCCGGACGCGGTATTGAACCTGCTCGACAACTATCTACGGCTGCGCATTGCCGACGGCAAGAAGATTGGGCTGGTGATCGATTTCGCGGAGACCATCGCGCCGGCCGGTGATGTTTCCTCGATGTCGGCCGAGGATCGGAACTCTCTGGTGATTCTCAAGCGCTGGGCGCGGAACGCGGCGTTTCTCGACGCCGACGTCACCATTTGCCTCATCTCAGAGAATCAGATTGAGCTGAACCAAGGGATCGTGCAAAATCCCGGCGTTGCTTCTATCGCGATCCCGTTGCCCGATGATGCCGAGCGACTGGAGTTCATTCGCGCGCAACTGAAGTCGCGTGAACTGCCGTCCGGATCTGAAGTCAACGATGAGTCACTGGCCAAGTTGGGGGCTGGGCTGAAAAGGGTTCAGCTTCAAGGGCTAATTTCGCATGCCGTGGAGAACAAGCAGCCGCTCACGCTGAAGTTTTTGTCGCAGAAGAAAAAGGATTTGATCGAGGCCGAATCCGGAGGGCTGCTCGAGTTTGTGCAGAGCCGGTTTGATTTATCTTTTGTCGCGGGGAACGATCAGGCCAAGCGCAAACTGCAGGATGCCGCCACCGCGATACGGGCCGGCAATACCGAGGTCTTGCCGATGGGATACGTCATCTGCGGGCCGGTCGGAACGGGCAAGACTTTCATCACTACCTGCTTCGCCGGCGAGGTAGGCATTCCGGCGGTGACGCTAAAGAATTTCCGCAGCATGTGGCAAGGCGTAACCGAAGGAAATCTGGAGCGGGTCTTGACCTTGTTGAAGGCGATGAGCCCGATTGCCGTGATCGTCGACGAAGCCGACGCCCAGCTCGGCGATCGCTCCAACTCAGGCGACAGCGGTGTAGGAAACCGTGTCTTTGCCCAGATTGCGCAATTCATGGGGAACACGGAATATCGCGGAAAGGTGATCTGGTTCCTGTTGACCTGCCGACCCGATCTCTTACCCGTCGACTTGAAACGGCAAGGGCGCGCGGAAGAGCACATTGCTCTTTTCTATCCTGAGACCCCGGAGGAGCGGCTTGCGCTCCTGCGCGCAATGCAGCGGAAGATTGGTATGAAGGCCTTTCCTGAGGACATCGAGAAGTTCTTTCTCAATCGCGCCGGAGGATTGTCGGGTGCGGATATTGAGGCGGTATTAGTGCGGAGTCACATGCGCAGCAGTCTGCAGAACAAGGCCGTAGTCGATGCGCAGGACCTCGAGGCAGCGCTGGAAGATTTCATCCCACCGTACTATCCGACGGAAATTGATCTGCAGAATATGGTTGCCGTGCTGGAATGCACGAGTAAGAGTCTGCTTCCCAAACAATATAGGGATCTCGAACGCGCCGAACTGATTCGGCGGACCAACGAGCTGCTGGCAGCTTCCCGGAGAATGTCAGATAACTAGGGCGAGTACGCACCTCAGGGGCTGAAGAGCGTGCGTGAGAACTCCTCTTTCGCCCCGTTGGGGCTGGATCATTTCCCACTTGTACCTCACGGCTTACGCCGTGGGCTTTATTCTTTCGCCGCTTCGCGGCTAGAAACTGCTGGCCTTGTTCCACTCTGAATCTCCAAAGCGAGATCTCACGCACACACTGAAGCTCGCGCCTTTTCTGCTGTCGATGGCGGCTGAAGCCGCGCCCTTTCAAAACCAGCGAAACTGCCGTGGTCCGACCCGAGTTGTGATCGAGTGCACAGCCATCTGTGATCGCTAACCAATAGATTTCTCAGGGTCCAGATCGTCTATTGCTTCCCTTGCAGAGGAGACAATCCTCGGACACGAGCATTTGTCTGTGAGAGCAGAGGGGTTCCGGCCACCTCTAAGTCCTTCCTAAACCATTTGCAATCAATCAAATACGATTGCGCCAGCCGTGGACGGTGAAACGTAGACGGGTGGGTACAGCCATCGCGGAGACGACGCCCGCTCGTTCAAGGCATTGGGCGCCGATTGCTCAAATTTGTGATTTGAATCACATTCGTCTGTGATCGGTCATCCGGCGGAGTTTCCATCTGAGACTCTATATTTCTCCCATCCTTAGGTACAACTAGAGGCCACCACGCCTCTAGGAACTCATAAGTAGGAGGCGATTCGTATGAAGAAGCTGGGAATCCTATTGCTTGGCGTGGTGCCTGTTCTGCTGCTGCTGTCGTTCAGCGCAATGAATCCGCCGAGGGTGGAGGCGGTCCCAAGTTACGCGAGGCAGACAGGGTTAGCTTGCAGCGGCTGTCATTACACGCCTCCGGAGTTGAATCCGGCGGGACGGAGGTTCAAACTCCTGGGGTACGTCGATCGCGCCGATGAGACCAAGACGGTCAAGGCAGAGGGAGGCAAAAAGCGCGCTGCGCTCGACTTGCTCGCTTCACTGCCACTGTCAGTCATGCTTGACACTTCGTTTACCTCTACCAAGTCCCCTATCCCGACGACACAGAACGGCAGCTTTGAACTGCCTCAAGATATCTCGCTCTTTCTTTCGGGCGCGTGGACCACGCACATGGGCAGCTTTGTCCAAGTGACCTACGACACCCAAGACGACCACTTCAGCATGGATAACACCGACATTCGTTACGCGCGGATAACGAAGGTCGGCGGCAAGGAGCTGGTGTTCGGCATAGACCTCAACAACAATCCGACGGTGGAAGACCTGTGGAACACGACTCCGGCCTGGAGCTATCCCTGGATCGCCAGCGATTGGGCTCCGACCCCGAACGCCTCTCCCCTCATTAATGGCGGGCTGGCCCAGGACGTTGGAGGCATTGGCGTCTATGGAATGTGGAACAACCACCTGTACCTGGATGCGGCGCTCTACCGGTCCGCGCACGTGGGCGCTGCTCAGCCGTTCACGGGAGGGGCCACAAACATCCGAGGGCTCGCGCCTTATTGGCGATTGGCCTGGCAACAACTGACTGGCAAGACGCAATATGAATTCGGCACCTACGGCATGCACGTGCGTTCCACTCCCGGCGCAATCACCGCGCCTGACGGTTCGACGCTTTCTCCGCAGGATTCATTCACGGACTGGGCTGTGGACACACAAATCGACCGGACTTTGTTCCGCACCGATGTGCTTTCGTTCCGAGCCACGTATATCCGCGAGAACAACGACCTGTTGGGCACTTTGGCCGCTGGGGGGGCGGCACAGGGCTCGCACCATCTGAACACCGTGATGGCCAACGCCGAATATCACATCGGCAATAAGTACACGGGTGCGTTCGGGTGGTTCCATACCACAGGCACTTCCGATATTGGCCTGTATCCATCCGGCGCAGTGAGCGGCAACTTCAATGGCGACCCGAGGGGCTCAGGCTATATCGCCAATGTTACGTACTGGCCATGGCAGAACCTGATGCTCGGCGCGCAGTACACCGGTTATACGCGGTTCAATGGCGCGGCCACCAACTATGATGGCGCGGGCCGCAACGCAAACTCGAACAACACGATTTATCTGGACGCGAAAGTCATTTTCTAAGATTAGGGAACTGGAGAAAAAGGAGAAAAGAAATGAAGACCAAGGTATTCGTACTCGCAGTACTGATCACCGGATTAGCAGTGGGAGCATGGGCGGGTGACATCGAAGGCAAAGTTGCGGGAATGAAAGGTAAGTCGGTGGTTTACGTCGATACCATCGCCGGCAAGACGTTTCCGGCTCCGAAAGATCATCCGGTCATGGACCAGAAGGGACTCATGTTTTCCCCGCACGTCATGCTAGTCCAGCAAGGCACGACTGTGGAGTTTCTGAACAGCGACACGGTGCAGCACAACGTGTTCTGGACAGCGATCGGCAGCGACAAGAAGTTGGGGCACAACCTGGGAACGTGGCCGAAGGGAGAGAAGCGTTCGTTTACGTTCGATAAGCCGGGCGTCGTGCCGGTGCTTTGCAACGTGCATCCGGAGATGGCGGGATACCTCGTGGTCAGTCCGACACCCTATTTCGCTGAGACTGACGACAGCGGCGCCTACAAGATAAAAGACGTTCCCGATGGAAGCTACACCGTGATGGTCTGGCACGAAGGCGCGAAGAATCAATCGAAGCCCGTCACTGTGGCTGGCGGCGGCAAAGCGGATTTCACCCTGACAAAGTAAGGAGCAGCCGATGGGGGGGCGGGAGTAACACGCTCCCCGCATTTCTTTTCCGAGTACGAAAGAGTTGATGTACGACCTAGAAGAAGATAGCGTGCCGCGATGCTGAAGCGATTCAAAAACAAAAAGGTTGACGCGGATTGGCTGCACACGAATTTTCCCTGCATGATGGCTTGTCCGGCGCATACCAATGCTGGACGCTACGTTGGCCTGATTGCGGAGGGACGATTCGAAGAGGCCTATCGCCTGGCGCGTGATCCGAATCCGCTGGCCAGCATCTGCGGGCGCGTCTGTGCACATCCTTGCGAGACGGCGTGCCGGCGCGGAGAAATTGATCGGCCTATTTCGATCCGAGCACTGAAGCGATTCCTCACCGAGCAGTACGGTCCTGAGTCAAAGCGCCCCATCAACGTCAACGAAGGGCGCGGGCAAAAAAAGCTTCCGTTCAAAGTTGCAGTGGTAGGCGGAGGGCCGGTGGGACTCTCGGCTGCGCACGATCTCGCGCTCATGGGTTATGCAGTGACCATCTTTGAAGCTGCGCCGGTCGCGGGCGGAATGTTGTATCTGGGAATTCCGGAATACCGACTGCCCCGCGGCGTTGTAGAGGCGCAGGTCCGCGAGATTCTGGAGACGGGGGACATCACGCTGAAGCTGAATCATGCTGCCGGTCGCGATTTTACGATTTCCGAACTGCGGCGGCAGGGCTTCGACGCCGTGCTGATCGCCGTCGGAGCGCATCGCAGCCGCGATCTCAGCATTCCAGGGGTCGATCTCGACGGAGTCCACAAGGGCATTGATTTTCTGCTCAATGTGAATCTGGGATACAAGTTCACAATCGGGAAGAAGGTCATCGTCATTGGCGGCGGGAATGTTGCGATGGACGTGGCACGCTCGGCGGCGCGCGAAGTTGTCAAACAGCACGCGGGTGGAGTGCAAGATGCGGAACCTTCCGCGGAGAATGTATCGGCCGTTGCGACCAAGGAGATGGTCGACATTTCTCTTTCCGCCTTGCGCATGGGAGCGCGCGAGGTGGATCTTGTTTGTCTGGAACGGCGCGAAGAAATGCCGGCCGCTCTGGAAGAAATTGTCGAGGCCGAAGAGGAAGGGGTCATTATGTATCCCGGTCTTGGCCCCAAGCGGATTGTGGGGAGAGACGGCAAGGTCGCTGCGCTTGAAACACTCAAGACCAAGTGGGTATTTGATCAGAACAAGCGGTTCAATCCGGCGTTCTATGAGAACAGCGAGAGTCAGATCGAATGCGACACGATCATCATGGCGATCGGACAGGCTCCTCGGCTCGACTTCTTCACTCCTGAAGATAAGGTCGATATCTCTCCGCGTGGCCTGATCGCCGTCAATCCACAGACGCTGATGACATCGGCCCCGGGCATCTTTGCCGGGGGCGATTGCGTGTTTGGCCCACGGCTGATCATTGATAGCGTGGCAGACGGCAAGCGCGCGGCGGTCGGCATCGACGAATATCTGCGAGGCGGAAAACATCCGGACCCGGTGATCGAGGTGGAACTGCTGAAGCGCCATGCAATGCCGCTCGGATATCTGGATATCAACCGGCAACCAGTTCCGATGCTTCCCTTGGAGCGTCGCACGGGCGTGACCGAGGTTGAGGTTGGGTACGACGCGGCCAGCGCGATGGCGGAGGCCCAACGCTGCCTGCACTGCTGGGTGAACACGATTTTCGAGGGCACTCCCGAAGACGGCAGCATGTGCATCCTGTGCGGCGGCTGCGTGGATGTTTGTCCGGAGAAATGCCTGGAACTGGTTTCGCTCGATCGCATTGCGTTCGAACCGGAGACGGTGAAGCAGATTCGGGATAACCAGGAATGCTTCGGCGTAGAGTTTGACGAGGTTGCGGCCGACGAACTGGGCATTGTGACCGGCGCTGCGATGCTGAAAGATGAGACCCGCTGCATCCGGTGCGGACTCTGCGCGATGAGGTGCCCAGTGGGCACCATCACGATGGAATCGTACAACCTGCTTCCCGCAGAGCCGACCGGGCTGATTTCGATCGCTGCGATTGGCGCGGGATTGCAGAGGTGAAGTCCCACCCTAAACGTCGCAAAAGGCGCAACGTTTAGGATGGGGCACCCTGAGGGGGTTTATGGCAGAAGAAAAAAAGGGCGAACTGGAAAACGAACTCAGCCGGCGTCAATTTTTCACCAAACTAGGGCTGGGGTCGTTGAGCATCGCGGCTCTCGGGACCGCAGCTTTTTCCTATCAGTACCTGGAGCCGAATGTGCTCTACGAGCCTTCTCCGGTGGTCAACGCAGGGAAGCCGGACCGGTATCCGCTCGACTCGGTGACGCTCGACGTGAATAACGGGATCTACATCATCCATTCACAAGAAGGCTACTTTTCATTGAGCGCGGTCTGCACACATCTGGGATGCCTGACGGCCTGGAAGCAGGAATTGGGCATCATCGCCTGCCCGTGCCACGGCAGCAAGTTCGAGCAGAGCGGGAAAAAGATCGAAGGTCCGGCGCCCAAGCCATTGCCTTGGAAGCGCGTATGGCTCAACGATGACGGCGATCTGCTGGTCGATCGCTCCACCGATGTTCCGCCACTGGCGCGGGATTCCTTCGTGAGGGTTTGAAATGGCGAAAACCGTAGACCAATACTTCGACGAACTGCAGCAGACACGAGTCTGGCAGTCGATCTTCCGCAGCGGGACCGGATCGAGCACGCTGAAGCGCGCGCTGGCCATTCAGCAGAACGTGTTCCTGCACCTGTTCTCGACCAAGGTGCGCACCCGCATGCTGAGTTTCAGCGCAACCTGGTATCTGGGAACTCTCACGTTGGGAACATTCCTGATTCTGGTCGCGACCGGCATTCCCTTGATGCTGTACTACCATCCCTCGGCGCCCCAAGCCTATGCCGACACGAAGGACCTGCAATTCGTGGTGTCGTCAGGAATGTTTTTGCGCAACCTGCACCGCTGGTCGGCGCACGCGATGGTGTTCCTGGTATTCGCACACATGTTCAAAGTGTTTTACCGGGGAGCCTATCGCACGCCGAGAGAATTGAACTGGGTGATCGGTGTCGTGCTTCTCTTGATCACACTCCTTCTCAGCTATACAGGCTACCTGCTTCCCTGGGATCAGTTAGCCTACTGGGCCATTACGGTGGGATCGAACATCGCTTCGGCTGTTCCAATCGTCGGAGACAAAATTCATTTTCTTCTGCTGGGTGGAAATGCGGTGAATGCCAATGCGCTGCTTCGGTTCTACGTGCTGCACTGCATGATTCTTCCCCTGGCGGCGATCTTCTTCGTCGCAATTCATTTCTGGCGAATTCGAAAGGATGGCGGACTCTACAACCATGCAAGTGAACCGGCGACCTTGAGAGCTGCTGCGAAGGACACGACTGCCGTTACGGAGCCGCGATAGTCATGTCTGATTCGAAAGACTTCATCGCCGGCATCGACTCGAATGCCAAGAAATCACCGCGACGGATTGTGTTTATCACACGCCGCACCTCGGCGCAGGTCAAAGCGGAGACCGAAGATCAGCTTCAGACTTTTCCCGAAGTGCTTTTCCGCGCGGCAGTGGCGATCATGACGTTGGCAGTCGTACTGATTTGGATCGCACTGGTGTTCAATGCGCCGCTTGAGGGACTGGCCGATCCGTCGCACACGCCGAATCCGGCAAAGGCGCCGTGGTATTTCCTCGGCCTGCAAGAATTGCTGCATTACTTTCCGCCAGTTGTGGCGGGTGTGCTGATTCCCGGCCTGGTGGTGATGGCGCTGATTGTCATTCCGTATTTCAAGGTCAACATCGAAGCAGACGGACTTTTCCAGAAGGACCGTGAAAAGAGACTCCGCATCTTCTATGTGGTGGCCGGCGGGCTGTCTCTGTTCCTTCTCCTGTTTAAGTCGCGGTTGTACAACGCTGTGCTCGGGATCAAGGGAGAGGCAGAACCGCTCTATGCGGCTCTTGTACCGACTCTGATCATCTCCGGGCTGATGATTTTTGCGTCGAAGAGTTCGCCGCAATCGCTTTCGCCGTTCCGGCGCTATTTGGCGGGCAGGCCGCTTTCCTTCTGGGTGATGACTTGGTTCTTATTCGAACTGGTGGTGCTGACCGCCATCGGAACATTCTTACGGGGGCCAGGTTGGGCGTGGGTCTGGCCATGGCAAGGTTCATAGAAATGATCGTAACTATCAACATCGGGATGCAGCGATCATGAAAGAAAAACTTAGGTCGCTCTGGCAGAAGTTGTTCGGAGATAGCGTGCGCGCGTTCGGCGTGGTCAGCCTGGTATTCCTGGCATCGATGGCGATTGCTCCGGCAAAGAATTTCTTCAGCGAATGGCGGCATTATCAGCATGGCTATCTCAGCACGATCCGCAACCGGAGCGAGGCCAACACACTGCGGCGACATTTTCAGGGAGGCATTCAGCAGATCTGGCTGCCCGATCTGGGTGTCGTAGACCGTTGCACCAGCTGCCACGTGGGGCTGAAAGAACCCACGTTGACCGATGTGGCCCAGCAACCTTACCGCAAGCATCCGGTCATTCCACACAATCTCGACCAGTTCGGATGCACCGTCTGCCACCGCGGACAGGGAGCCGCAACGACTGTTGCTGAGGCCCACAGCAGCACCTTGGCGTGGGAGCAGCCGATTCTGCCAGCAAAGTACATTGAGTCTTCGTGCGGGCAGTGCCATCGCGGCCCGCTGCCGGGAACGCCGCAACTCAATCTGGGACGCAAGCTGCTTTCGCGGTCGGGGTGCGTGCATTGCCACACGGTGAAGTTGCCTGATGGCAGCACGATGAAGGCCACCGATGATCCCCCATCGCTTTCGCACATCGCGGACAAAACAACGCGCGAGTGGATTTATGCATGGCTCAAAGATCCGCAGGCCTACGCGGTAACATCGACGATGCCGAATTTCAAGCTGAGTGACGCGGATGCACGCGACATCTCGGCGTTTCTCATCGCGAACAGCGCACTTGTTCCGGGAGACAACGTTACGCTCTCGGCGAAGGCGTCGAGCGATCCGACTGCGGGAGCCAGCCTGTACGGAGAATCCTTCTGCGCATCGTGCCATGCCGTGCAGAATGCGGCTGGAAATGTCGTTGGCGGCGACGTAGGGCCGGAACTTACGCGCATCGGCAGCAAGGTGAAGCCGCAGTGGTTACAGGCCTGGGTGCGCAATCCACGCGTGTACGATCCGCCGACGGCAATGCCTCATTACCGGTTCAGTGATGTCCAGGTCGTCACGCTAACAGGATTCCTGCTGGCCAAGACAGATTCTGACCTGCTCGCTAACGTGCATCTGGATGCGGCGACTCCCGAGCAGATCGCGCATGGAAAACGGCTGGTCTCGGATTATGGCTGCGCGTCGTGCCACGAGATTCCAGGAATTAAGAAGCCCGAAAACTTTGCACCGGAACTCAGCCGCATCGGCAGCAAGCCCATTACGCAGCTGATCTTCCTCCAGGGAATGCAACACACGCTGCCGGACTACATCGCGGGCAAGATCAAGCAGCCACGCGCATTCGCGCCGAGGCTGAAGATGCCGCAGTACACCTTCACGTCGGCACAAATCGATGCGCTGACTACGGCTCTGCTCTCCTTGAACGATCGATCGTATTCACTGCCTCCGTCGCTGGCGGTGGCCGCGCCCCCCGAGTCGGATTATCAACCGGCGGGTAAAGCCGGCAAGCTGATGACCGATCTTGCCTGCTTCAGTTGCCACCGCATCAACGGGCACGGCAGCGACATGGCTCCCGATCTAACTTGGGAGGGAAGTTCGGTGCAGCGGGATTGGTTGGTGCAGTTCTTCAAGAATCCGGGAACGCTGCGCCCCGCACTGATCCGGCGCATGCCGAAGTTCAACCTGACAGATGGCGAGATCAATGAACTGACGGACTACATCATGACCGTGTATCAGAGTCCGGCGGTTGACCGTGACTCGATGCCGCTGAGCGGCTACTCGCAGGGACAAACCGAATTGGGGAAACAGCTGTTCTATGGAACGTATTCTTGCCAGGGCTGCCACATCGTCGATACCAAGACCGACAAGGGTTACATCGGACCGACCCTGACGCAGGTTGGATCGCGGCTGACCGCGGCGTGGATTTATCAGTGGATGAAAAATCCGCAAGCCTTGCGGCCGGGAACGATCGAGCCCAACCGTGCGATGAGCGATGAGGACGCCCGCGCACTGACTGCATTTCTCACATCGCAGAAGGGTGGCGGAAAACAGGAGGCCGCAAAGAAATGAATCGCTTCGCCTCAGGAGTTCTGATTTTGAGCGTTGCCGCGCTGGCTGCGTCCTGTTCACGGAAGCCTGACTCCGCGGCTCTGAAGCCGACTGCATTCGGTGCTGCAATGGTGGAGTCGAGCGGAGGAAAGCAGTTCGGGCAGGCAGCAACTCCCTTGCCTCAGCCGGTTGTCGTTCAAGTGAATGACGAGCAGGGAGCGGCAGTCACGGGAGCCCTGGTCGAGTTTGCCGCTGCACCCGGCGTGACCTTTGATCCTGCGAGCGCCTTGACTGATTCCAGCGGACAGGCCACAACCAACGTCGCATTAGGCGGTATGGCTGGACGGTATCAGATCGCGGCTTCAACGCTCGACAAAACGCACAAGAAGGTCGAACTGAAGATGGAAGAGATTGCGCTGGGATACCAGCAGACGCTCGGACGGCGCTTAAATGAACAGTACTGCGATCGCTGCCACAATGCCGAGTCTACGGCGGAACGGGTTTCAAACTACGATAACCTCGAAGTGAAGCCGCATCCGTTCACCGAAGGGGAGACGCTGAATAAGCTCAGTGACGCAGACCTTACCGCGATCATCACCTACGGAGGCCCGGCGCTTAACAAATCTGCGTTAATGCCCGCCTGGGGGAACACGCTCAAGAAAGCTGACGTACAGGCGCTGATCGCATACATCCGCGCGGTTTCCGATCCACCATCCCGGAGTGCTGGTCCGGTATACGCGAAGAATTAGATGACCGCGCCCTTGGGGGCTCGGCGGCTGTCGACCTCAGGGGCTGAAGCCCAGTATTTAGGGGTACCTCGACGGCGCGGCTATAAAGCCGCGCCCTTTCAAAACTATTCTGTGAGACGAACTCCAACCTGAGTCTGCTGAGGGACTTACGGCCCTGCGTGTAGAGAAGATCAGCACAAAGATTCCTAGTCGGCCGCCATGCCCTGGGCTTCCGGCTCCAGCTGGCCGATCTGAGGAGGTAATTCCGATCCGCCTTTCCCGCCGCGTAGCTCCGCTTCCAAGGCCGCCAGTTGTGCCTCGATGTCCTCTCCAGCTTTACGTTTGCGGATCACCTCCTCGCGGTAACGCCGCAGGAAGTAGTCGATCGTCTCGACGCGAATCCTGATCGAGCCCGTCGGCTTGTTCTCATCGAGATCCTTAAAGCAGAAGTAGGGCGTGCCCGACTGCTCGATAATGCCTTCGATAACGCCATAGATCGGAGCGTCGTGCCCGCACTTGAAGCTGGAGATTTCCAGCGCGACTAGATTGGGATGCCGCGCCGTGAACTTTGCAGCCCATACCTTGTGGTTGGTGCTGCAGGAGTAAGAATTCTTCCACGCATCCGTGATGTCGAGCGGGCTGGTGACTATACCTGCGCGCACTTCCTGGCCAAACAATCTCTCGAGGAGATCGTCGTCCAGCGGCAGAGTGTTCTGGGAGAAGATGGGATAGCCCAGCTTCTGGAATTCATCGAGAATTTCGTGGTTCAAGCCGGGATCGTGATGATAAGGGCGCCCGAGCATGACGATACCAATACGATCCTCGCGCTCGAGTTGATCAATCACCTTACGCGCACGCCGGCGGATGTTGGTTTCGTAGTCTTTGAGCGCGGCGAATCCCGACTCGACAGCGCGATCGTTTTCTTCCAATGAGAGTCCGAGAACCGGCTGCAAGGCCTGCAGCATCTGGTGAGCAAACAACTTTCGGTCGGAGAAGTTGAGGACCGGGTCGATGTACTTCACATTGTGTTCGGCGAAGACATCGTTTTCCTTGGTGAATGCCGCCTTGACCGTTTCGGGAGTAGCGGTCACTGTGGGGCACGCATTCGCTCCAACAATCTTTACCAACGGCGAGTGCAGCACGTCGTACATGGGGAAGAAGATCGCATCCAGCGGCTTCTTGCGGTGCTTCTCCTGGATCAGGTTGTAGACGTGAGAAATTCCGATCTTGGCGGGGAAGCATGGATCAATCGCGCCACGGCTCGCTCCCGCGCGATAAAGCTCGGAACTCGTGTAGTCGGAGTAAATGATGTTTTCCGGTTGCACGCCGAGGCTCTCGAAATAGGCGTTGAACAAAGGAGCATAGGTGTAAATGTTCAAGACACGCGGGATGCCGATGCGGAGTTTACCGCGATTTTCCATCAGCGCGCACCGCTCCTTGTCGCCCCTCTTCCAGCCCGCCCAACCTTTGGTCGGCATTGGGTCAGCTACGCTCTTTGCATTTGTCGGCCGGAAGACCTCCTTCGAAGCGTAATCCACGAAGTTGGGATGCTGCGCGCGAATGGAGTCGAGACCGGCCTTGATCCCCTTCATGTCGTTGACATCTTCCACCGTGCCCTTTTCGCAGGTGGCGATGATCAGCCGCTGCTCGCCGTGCATGAGCGGGACCTTGGTGACTTTCTGAATGGGCACGAAGCTGAGATCGTTCTTGGGTTGCGTGCGAATGTCGATGAAGGTTCTCAGGCAATCGTTCTTGCAGAAGTGGCAGCGCGTATCTTCGTTGCGCGTGGTGCGGTACTCAATCTTACGGACGGCGTCGAGCCCGACAAAGGTCGTTTGCTGGCCGTTGCGCCACAGACGCAGCGACTCCTGGGCGGCTCCGATCGCGCCGGATTCGCCGCAATGCTCGTGAACGATGATTTCCGGCTGCTTACCGGTTGCACGGAAGCTGTTGCGGATGAAATCGACCTCGGCCTTCACGACGGCAAGATTGTTTTGCGTGCCGCCCTGCAGCACGAAGCGTGAACCCAACGCTGCGAGGTTTGGAATGCTAGCGACGTAGAGGAAGACGTTCTTGGGCAGTACGGCGGCGAGTCCGGCGAGAATTTCTTCCGCCCGCCAGCCTTGTCGCTGGAAGTTAACGATATCCGACTGCATGAACACGGCGCAGCCATAACCGAACACCGGCATTGCCTGCGCAGAAAAGGCGAGATCGGCGTACTGATTGACACTGAGTCCGAAGCCTTCGGCAGTGGATTGCAGGAAATAGCCGTTGCCTGCCGAGCACTGCGTATTCAACTTGAAGTCTTTGACGCGTCCGTTGTGCAGGATGATGATTTTGATATCCTGCCCGCCCACGTCAACAATTACGTGCGGATCTTCATAGAATTTCAGCGCTGACTCCGTGTGGGCGACCGTCTCGACGAGCGCCACATCCGCATTGAGAACGTCTTTCAGGATGTCTTTCGCGTACCCTGTGGTCGCCACGCCCAGCACTTCCATTTTTGCGTTCTGACTTTCGACCTGGGCACGCAAGTTCTCGAACATCTCGATCGTGTCCTGGATGGGATTGCCGTTCGAGAGCTGGTACGACTTGCACAAAATGTCGCCGTTCTCGTCCAGCAGCACAGCCTTCGTGGAAGTTGACCCGCCATCAATTCCGATGAATCCCGCAACTGTGCTGTTCTTTGCAAATACCGCAGGTGTGAATTTCTTGTGCCGATAAGCTTCCTTGAAGACATCAAGATCTTCAGGCTTTTCTACCAAGCCTTTCCCGCCGGACTTGGCCTTTTCTTCCTGGCGGCCGTAGTCGATGTAGTGGATCAACTTCTCGTAGCCGCAGTAGCAGCCGATGCAATCGTCCTCGCTCCGGCCAAACTCAACCGCACCCAGAGCAGCGAAGTACTGCGCGTTCTGCGGAACCTTGATTAAGTCCTCGGGCTTGGCGCCATCGGGAATCTGAACCTTGCGCTCCTGCCACATGCGCGGGATG
>DATMOO010000382.1:0-26424 GCA_035568275.1 Candidatus Sulfotelmatobacter sp. | reverse complement strand
ATTACGCTCAAACCCCTCCCTGAGATAATCGTTCCGTGCAAAACCGAGCCATCGAGATTCACGACTCCAAACTAGACCGAATCACGCTTGAAGCTGGCGTGGCGGTGCTGCACTTTCCTCGGGTGTACATCCACTCGTCTGCGGGACGCCCGGGCATTGACGCTGGATCGGGCTGGACGCAGGAAGCAGTGATTCGTATCGGGAACGCTCACATAGACGGCAAGTTGTCGCAGGCAAACCATGATGCCGGAAGCCATCATCTTTCAGACGGCTCTATACGGATAAATGATTCTGTTTCTGAAGACCTGATTCCCATCCCGCTGGATGTGCAGGGCAACATCGAACTCACATTGGAGTGTTGGGGGGATGGTGTCCACGTACACGGCAATTCAGCAACACTGGAGCTTATCGGCAGAGCGGAATACGTAGAGGAGTTTCGTCCCGACGAGTGATGATTGGCGAGAAATCTCTATAACGCTCATCGACCTGTAGTTGGTGAAATGTTGACGAAAAAATCCCAGCTTGGAGTGTGGGCTACTGCCCGTTAAACTCAGCCCATGATTCCAGCCCATGATCTCGCCGACTTGCACGTGTTTGCAGGTACTTGGCAGTCTCCCGCAGACCTGTAAGTAGTTGTAGGTTTAGGTTGAACTAGGTCTGAAAAGGCTGGCGTCGGCGATTCAACTCCGTCCCTGGCCACCATGTTTTCAATGAGTTAGGCGGAACTATTAAACCTCCATCGACAGCAAACAAGCCCTCTATCGTGGGTGGAAATAGCGCACTCGGCGAAAGATGCCTGAGCTTCATCTCATTGACTGTCATCGATTTGCTGGCATGCGAGGCGTCGAAGAGCGCGCGAGCGTCGATACGGTAGTGAGTACCTTTACGTTATGCACGATCCCTAGCGTGGTGGAGGCCATTCAAGGTGTACGCCGGGTCCTCAAGCCGTCAGGCAAGCTCATCTTCTTTGAGCATCGTCTGTCGCCCGATCCTCCAGTACAGCTTTGGCAAAAGCGGTCGGAACCGCTCTTTCGCTGGGCCTTCGAAGGTTGCCACGTGACCCGTGACATTCCGTCTCTCATCGGCAACGGCGGTTTCAATATCAAACAGATGGATTCAGGGTACCTCTCTCCTTTTCCAAAGTCAGCGTCGTATTGCTGGTGGGGGGTGGCAAGTCCAGCACCACGAAACTAAGAACTTGCGCAGGTTTGGCCGTTGCTCTAGGTTTCTGCGGCGAATGCGTCTGGATGTTTGACGGGTTGCGGTGACGAGGCTTGGCGTCCCGTTCGGCTCCGCGCACATGTCCTTGTGATTCCGATCACTGCGGTTGATCAAGTACCAAGAGATGCTCAATTCTAAGTAAAAGCTGTAGACTTATGAGAGTGAGCAGAGCGGGCGCATTGACGATGACTATGATCGCGGTCCTATGGGCCGTGACTCCAGCCATTGCCTGCCTAGTGCCAACGCGTCAGATGACGCCAGCCGAGCACGAGTGCTGCCTCAAGATGGCGCAACAATGCGGTTCATCGGTGAGGCCTTCAAGTCATTCGTGCTGCCAGGGACATCAGCGGGACACTGCCGTTAGCCCTGTACCCACCTATCCCCCGAACCGTCCTTTCGCGCTGGCAATTGTTCCTGCGAGCACCATTAACCTTGTTGACTCTGCCTTAACTTTGCCTCTATCACCTGCGCTGGAGGCTCCGCCTCCGACAACGTCTCCAGGCTGTACGTCCGTTCTGCGAATCTAGACCTCCTTACTTACTCCAATTTGGCTGTCGTATGTGTGTGCGCATTCCTGCGCTCACGCTGACGTGCAGCTGCTTTCTTCTCTCTGAAAAAACGAGATGGAGGAGTAATGAAGGCACTACGTGTCATTCTTTGCCTATCCCTTTTCCCGGGATCGGTCATTCTCTCGCGTGCGCAATTACCAGGCGACGACGGTGACAAGTTGTCCGCTGTCGCGACGTTGCTTCCGCAGCATCACCATCCGGACACATCCGGGCCCGCCTTCAGCTTAGATCAGATCGAAGAAATGGCCCTGGCTGCAAATCCAGAAATCCGGATTGCCGCCAGAAAGCTCGCTGTTGTTGAGGCGTACGTGCCTTCGGCAGGTGCATTGGACGATCCGGTGCTCATGTACCGGGGCTGGCAAGTTCCTGTGCGTCAGCCTTGGAACCACAACGCCGCCCAAAACATGTTCATGATCGGCCAGACGTTCCCAGGCCGAGGCAAACGTGGGCTGCGAACGAGCGTGGCGGAAGGCGATGTTGGGGAGGCGAAGGCCGCGCTGGATGCGACGAGGCTTGATGTTCGAATTCGAGTGCGCAAAGCCTTCTACGACCTGTTGCGCGCCGAGGATGGCCTGCGGATTCACGACGAGCATGTCGATATAGCCCAACAGGCTGTCGCGGCGGCCAAGATCAAGTACGCCGTTGGGAAAGTGCCGCAACAGGACGTTCTCAAAGCGCAAGTCTCACTAACGCGATTGGCCGAGCACTTGATTCACTTTGACCAGGATACCGACATAGCTCGCGCCCGGCTGAATACGTTGCTTGGACGAGACCCCAGCGCCCCCATCGAGGTTCGTGGAGAGCACATCATCTCCACTCAACTACCGTCCATCGAAACTCTGGAAAAGATGGCGCTTCAATCCAGACCTGACCTCGTCCAGATGCAAGCTGCGCTGGACAAGAGCCACAAAGAAGAAGCTTTGGCCAAGAAGAGCTACAGCCCGGACTTCACTGTGTCGGCGGGTTACATGCTCATGCCGCGCGGTTCCGAGTTTCGGAACAACTACATGGTCGAGGGGTCAATCAACTTGCCCTGGCTAAACCGGC
This sequence comes from Candidatus Sulfotelmatobacter sp., assembly GCA_035568275.1. GTDB lineage: Bacteria > Acidobacteriota > Terriglobia > Terriglobales > Acidobacteriaceae > Sulfotelmatobacter. The sequence continues at coordinate 23,587 of DATMOO010000382.1, read as the reverse complement.
GTAAACACGATGCGGAGATCGCCGAATCCGCAGCCAAGGTCACAGAACAAAATGCCGAGCTTGCTGCGATGCGCAACGCGGCGTTCGGTCAAGTTCAAGAGGCTCTCGTCGAAGCGAGAGCGGCACAGAAGCTTGCGAACGTCTACCAACAATCCCTGCGGCCGCAGGCCGAAGCCACGTTGCATTCAACGGTGATCGCCTACGAGAACAATCGTACTGAGTTTCTGGATCTGCTCGACAGCCAGATGACCGTCATTGATCTGGATCTTGCATATCTCCAGGCCGTTGCCGATTTCGAGGCGCGACTGGCCGATCTCGACCTCGCGGTAGGCGTACCGATTGACCAATTACAGAAATCCAAGTCGGAGGTGACGCAATGAGTGAGCAAAAATATCGACGCGCGTTTGGCGCGGTCCTTGCCATCTGCATTCTGCTGGCCATGGCGCTTGGATATGTCATTTCCCGCCGCGATCGCATGGTTATTGCGCCAGACGAAAACGACACCGTGATTGCCAAGGGACCTGAAAGCACACCGCAGCCAATGTTGGCAAAAGATCGTGCCTCAGAAGAGACGGCGCCCAATCTCACTCCGGTTCAGCTATCACCGCAGCGTCTGCAAGCAATCGGAGTGAAAACGGCCGTGGTCGAAATGCAGCCCCTCAACGATGAATTGCGAGTGCCGGGCAACGTGGATGTAAATGAGCAGCAGCTGTCTTACATCCAAACTCGGTTTTCGGGGTGGATTCAGAAAGTATTCGCCAACGCAACCTATCAGTACGTGCGTAAAGGCCAACCTCTGTTCACGATCTACAGTCCTGAACTTGTCAGCACAGAGCAAGAGTATCTGCTCGCCAAGCAGAACCAGAGTGCATTCTCTCAGGACATGCATGGAACCGCGTCCAGAGAGGGTGACTGGTTACTGCAGGCGGCTGCTGACCGCCTACGACAGTTCGATGTTCCCCAACGTGAAATCCTAGCGCTGGAACAAAGCGGCAAAGTTCAGCACGACATTGAGATCGATTCTCCAGTTTCCGGCTACATCACCGAACGCAATGCCTTGCCTAATCAGTACGTCCAGGGTGACAGCAAGCTCTACACGATTGCCGACCTTTCGACAGCCTGGGTTTATGCAAATGTGTCACAGACCGACGTTGGCCGACTGAAACCTGGCAACTCTGCCACAGTCACGGTCGATGCGTATCCCGGAAGACACTTCAGTGGCCGAATCGACCAAATCTTGCCCCAGGTTGATCCCATGACGCGCACCGTGCGTGTGAGGCTGATATTCAGCAATCCAGGAGTGGTACTGAAGCCTGGCATGTACGTGAACGTAACTATCGGAGTGCCACTAGGACGACAGTTGGTGATTCCAGCCTCAGGCGTGTTGCAGGCTGGTACTCGGCAGATCGCTTTCGTCGACCATGGGCAGGGTTATCTGGAACCTCGGGTGATCGAAGTGGGGCCGAGCATTGGCGATCGTGTCGCGGTTCTCAAAGGTGTTCGGCTGGGAGAAACAATTGTCTCGTCTGCGAACTTTCTCGTGGACTCGGAAGCCCAGCTTCAGGCCGCGATGGGATCGTTCGCACCTTTACCGCCGGGTGCCGGTGCGGCTGCTGCGATGAATGCACCCGCTCTGCAAATTGGCATTGACCTAAGCACAGCGCCCGATCCGCCGCACAAAGGCTCAAACATTGTGCGAATAAAGCTGACGGGGACTGACGGCAAGCCAGTTACGGCAGCGGAGGTGAATGTGACGTTTTTCATGCCTGCGATGTCTGCGATGGGTATGGCGGCCATGCGAGATGTGGCCACGCTTACCGATAAAGCCAACGGACTCTATGAAGGGCCGGTGCAACTGCAAAACGGCGGGACGTGGCAGGTCACAGTCACGGTTCAGCGGGGTGGACAGATCATTGCCACGAAACAATTGAGCGTCAGCGCCACGGGAGGCATGTGATGATCTCGCGAATCATTGATTGGTGCGAACGCAACCGATTTCTGGTGTTTACCGGAGCCATCCTGCTGACGATCGCGGGCGCGTGGTGTCTCCAGCATGTTCCGCTCGACGCACTCCCAGACATCAGCGATGTGCAGGTAATCATCCACACTGAATGGGCGGGGGAACCTCCCAACGTGATCGAAGATCAAATCACATATCCCATCGTTTCCTCATTACTGGCGGCGCCAAAAGTCAAAGCGGTTCGTGCACAGACAATGTTTGGAGACTCCTACGTCTTTGTCGTGTTCGAGGATGGAACCGACCTGTATTGGGCGCGTTCCAGGGTGACGGAGTACCTGCAACAAATCGCCGGGCGCCTCCCCGCAGATGTACACCCTGCAATTGGGCCCGATGCCACCGGCGCGGGCTGGGTGTACGAGTACGCAATCGTCGATCGAAGTCATACGAAGAGTCTGGCTGATCTTCGTGCATTGCAGGACTGGTATTTGCGATATCAGATCGAAACTGTTCCCGGAGTCGCGGAAGTGGCCAGCATTGGCGGATTCGTGCGCCAGTACCAGGTGAAGCTCGATCCCAACAAGCTGTTCTCCTATGGCATTCCGGCTTCCACGGTTATCGAGCGTGTGCGCGAGAGCACGAATGAAGTCGGCGGCGATGTGCTGGAGATGAGCGGGGCCGAGTATATGGTTCGAGGTCTAGGTTATCTCCGTTCGCTCTCAGATCTGGAAAATGTTCCCGTCGCTTCGAAGAACGGCACACCTGTTTTGGTGCGGGACCTTGGAACTGTCTCGTTCGGCCCAGACATTCGTCGTGGCGCAGCCGACTGGCAAGGAGAGGGAGAGACAGTGGGCGGCATCGTGGTCATGCGGCACGGCATGAATGCTTTGAATGTAATTAACGGAGTGAAAGCGAAATTTCGCGAAATCGCACCATCCTTACCTCCTGGGGTTGAGATCGCGACCGGCTACGATCGTTCGTGGCTGATCGATCAATCCATCAAAACGCTAAAACGCGACCTGATCGTGGAAGCCATCATTGTCAGCTTCGTCAGCATCGCATTCCTGCTTCACTTTCGCTCTGCGCTGGTTGTGATCATCACGCTGCCGATTGCGCTGCTGGCAGCGTTCATACCGATGTATTACCTCAATGTCAGTTCCAACGTGATGTCGCTGGGCGGACTGGCGCTGGCAATTGGCGTCCTCGTCGATGCTGCGATTGTGATGGTTGAGAATGGATATAAGCACGTCGCGGAGCGCAGCGGCCTGGCGGCCGGGGAGCATACAAAAGCACTCGACGATTCAGAGCGAAGACGAATCCTGACGCTCTCCGCAAAGCAGGTCGGTCCCGCACTCTTCTATTCGTTGATCATTATCGTTGTGTCGTTTCTCCCGGTGTTCCTGTTGGAAGCCCAGGAAGGTCGCATGTTCCGGCCACTGGCTTGGACGAAGACGCTGGCGCTTGTTTTTTCCTCACTATTGTCGATCACGTTAGTGCCAGCACTGATGCCGCTGTTTATTCGGGGACGCCTGCGGCCTGAGTCGCAAAACCCGGCTGCAAGAATGACCAAAGCGATTTATCTGCCGGTGTTGCGTTGGTCACTGCGACATTGGAAGCTGGTCGTCGCGATCAACCTAATCTTCCTCGCTGTGACGATTCCTCTGTATTTCCGTCTCGGCAGCCAATTTATGCCGGCGCTGTACGAAGGCTCGTCGCTGTACATGCCAAGTGCGCTACCGGGAATTTCCATCACTCAAGCGAGCGCGTTATTGCAGGAACAGGACCGCATCATCCGTTCGTTCCCTGAGGTGAAAACAGTCTTCGGCACGGTGGGCCGTTCCGACAGCGCGACGGACAACGCTCCGCTCGATATGTACGACACGACCATCATGCTGAAACCGCAAGAGCAGTGGCGACCAGGGATGACATACGAAAATCTGATGCGTGAAATGGATGACAAGCTCCAGTTTCCCGGACTCACGAATACCTGGACGATGCCCGTGCGGAACCGACTCGATATGGAACTAACCGGAATCAAGACCGCAGTCGGTTTGAAAGTCCAAGGCCCCGATCTCGCGCGAATTCAGGATATCGGTGCCCAGATCCAGCAAATCCTCTCTGGTATGCCAGACACGAGTTCGATTTTCGCCGAACGAGTTTCGCAAGGCTTTTATCTGAACGTCGAAGTGAATCGACCCGAGGCGGCCCGCTACGGGCTCACCGTGGCAGATGTTCAGCGAGTCATCACCTCGGAGATTGGTGGAGCAAGTATCGCTCAGAATGTGGAGGGCCGGCAGCGGTTCCCGGTCGCGGTTCGCTATGAGCGTGACTTCCGAGACAATCCAGAAGAGTTGGGTCGTGCGCTGGTCGGTACTCCGTCGGGTGCACAAATCCCGATCAATCAGGTGGCGCGCACGTATTTCTCCCGAGGGCCGGCGATGATTCGAGACGAAGATGGAGCACTCACGGGTTACGTGTATCTGGATTTGAAAACGAGAGACTACGGCGGATTCGTGAGCCGCGCGGACAAGCTGCTAAAGGAGAAGCTAGTTCTTGCCGGAGGATACACGTATCGATGGGCCGGAGAGTATGAATTTGAGTTGCGCGCCAAGGAACGACTCAAGATCATCCTGCCGATCGTTTTCTTTGTGATCTTCTTACTGCTCTACATAGTGTTCAAATCCGGGACAGAGGCCGCGGTTCTGATCTTCCCGACGCTTTACGCGATGTCTGGCGGACTCCTCCTGCAATGGCTGCTCGGCTATAACTTCAGCGTGGCTGTTTGGGTAGGCTACATCGCGCTCTTTGGGATTGCAGTGGAGACCGGAGTCGTCATGGTTGTTTATCTGCATGAGGCTCTCCAGCAACGGATAGCAGAGGGCCACCTGTTGACCGATGCGGATGTAGAACAAGCCACTATCGATGGGGCGGTTCAGAGATTGCGTCCGAAACTGATGACCGTCACAGCGGTGATTCTGAGTCTTGCTCCGATCCTGTGGGAATCAGGTATCGGCTCAGATGTGATGAAGCCGATCGCCGCTCCCATCGTCGGCGGGATGATCACGTCAACGATTCACGTGCTGATACTCGTGCCAGTGTTCTTCTTGCTGATAAAACGACGAGCCCTACGGCGCGGTGCACTCGAGGCGATTTTGAAGTGAAGAGGCTCAGATTGGATCCTCAGTACATCACAAGTTTGGCGCCGGCACCGGCGACCCATACCCGAGGCGAAGTGAAAATCTGGGCGGTCGTTGGCATTGCCACATAGTAGCGAAAAGGAACCCGTGTGGCGTGCCGTTTAACACGCCTCACGGGTTCGTGTTCCTAGTCGTGGGTGCCGTCGCGTCTGGGAATCAAACCCAGCTGCAGATCAGGCACACACCTTGGGGGAACGAGTGCTTTATTGCTCGAATCGGCCGCGTCCGAGTTTCCTCAAAACCTGTCTGCCAACATTTGCGGGCGGCTTCGGTTGCGTGGTCGCGACATCCGCAATCGACTTGTCTATTCTTTCGTCTATGGGCGTTGCCAGAAAGGCGTGGGTCTCGCCCGTATGCGGACCGTTGAGCACCGTCGCCATTCCCACGATTTGACCGCGCTCGTTGATCTGGTTAGCCATGGTTGGGTTCAGGTTGGAACTGGCAGGAAACAGCGTGTCCAGGCTGGTCATCACGTTGTCCTGCCAGATGAAGGCATGGGACCAGTTGAAGCTGGAGTCCAAGGTGCTTCCCACCACTTGGCCCTTATCGTTGATGCCGCTGGCTATGGCGGCAAAATCTCCCGGCAGAGTCTTGAGGTTCGTGATTGCGCCGTTCCGCCAAAGCGCGGCATAAAAGGTTGTGCCGTCAGGGCTAGCGACATCCCCAACGATTTGTCCCTGGTTGTTAATGCCGAAGGCGAAACCACCAGTTCCGAGGTCAGGAAGGGGGAAGACAGTGCCGTTTTTTTCCCACAATACGGCGTGAAGCGCTGTGGTGCAGGTTCCCGAGTAGCCTACGGCTTGACCGCGCTCGTTGATGGCGTTCGCTTCCCCATCTGGATCGCTACCCACCGTAGGAAGAGCTCGGGCTTTGCCGTCTTCCCATATCACCGGCGAATCCGTCTTGGAAGGCGAGGAAGCTGGGCATGAGGAATCAGAAACAGTCGTTTCTGCAAACCCTGTGATTTGCCCGCGATTATTCATGGCGCTGGCCTGCCCGTTATTTCCGCCCAGCGTCGGGAGAGCGCGCATGTGGCCGTCTTTCCAAAGAAACGGACGACATGTAAGGTGTGTGCCGAACCCGCAGACGTCTTCGCCGTCCGGATCTGGAACAGCGGTTTCGGAATAGCCTACTGCCTCCCCTCGGTCGTTGATCTCGCCGCCAAAGGGGTTGTCCCAATTATTCGGTCCTCCGAGCGTGGGGAGGGGGAAGGTGAATCCATCGACGTTTATCGCCACCCGCCCTTTTACAAGCTTTCCCGACTCCAAGAGCCCGTACTGGGTCTCCGTCGACCCATGATTATTGACGCCCATCGTACAGCCGAAAAACCCGTCGTGCAGAGTGCCCAAATCTTCAACGTGATACCTGACTTGCGCGACCCCATCGCTGAAGCAACCCAGAACAATCGTTGTAACGCACGGGATCCAGAGATTCCGCAACCGTCTTAGTGTGATCATGTATCCTCTTTTCCTCCGATGAAAGTCGCCGTGCCGACATGACTGGCGATTTACGTCACGTACCACTCGGCGCTCCAGCAGTTGAGAGCAGAATTGGCTCACAACTCCACAAATTCCTGCTGAGTGACAACTGAGGAAGCATGTGGCGTTCCACGTTCACGATGATTACGCGACACAACAGGCCAAACACTTCAGAGTTCGAAGATGAGTGGCGGATTAACAATCTCCTGGGACGACCCACAATCGACCAGAGGGGCTGTTTCTCCAACTTTTCATACACAAACTGGCGAGAAGTTACGAAATTCGAGAACACCGAGCGGCCAAGAGTCGGACAGATTATTTCGATTGATTTCAAAGGGTCTAACATACATACTAGTTGGTATGCTAGTTGCTCACGAGAAGAAGCGAAGGACTCGTGATCCGGAGCGTACGCGGGACCGCTTGCTACAAGCGGCCTTTCGGGAGATCCACAGATCAGGCTTTCAGAGTGCCAGCATCGATACAATCCTCGCCGCCACTAACGTCACCAAGGGAGCGCTCTATCACCACTTCGAGAGCAAGGAAGCCCTAGGCTATGCCGTCGTCGAAGAGAAGATCGCAAAACTTACGCGCGACAGGTGGTTGCGTCCTATGCAGAGCGAAGGGGAACCCATCGACATTTTGATCGGCGTTGTCCGGCGGATACCAGCTGGGCCCCAAGACGTTCGCGCCGGTTGTCCGCTGCTGCTTTTGTCACAGGAGATGTCTCCGCTGGACGAGCAATTCCGCAAGCGACTGGAGAGGATATTCCTTGACTGGCAGGAAGGTATTGCAACGCTTTTGCGGAGGGGCAAATCCCAAGGAACAGTTCGCCGCGACCTGAATCCAGCCGAGGCTGCCAGCTTTTTGATCGCAACGGTCGAGGGCTACGCCACGTTAGCAAAGAATGCTCAAGATGCGAAGGTGTGGAAAGCGGGAATCAGAAATGTCGTGGGATGGCTGAGGTCTCTTCGGCCGCCGGACAACTACAAGCGGGGATGACCGCATCGCGATCGGGCTGAGCGTTTCAAACTACGTCATGAAAGGAGAACGAACAATGACAAGGATCACAATGTCGCGCAGGAATCTGCTTGCAACGGGAGCCTGCGCGCTGGTCGGCGCTGTAACCCTACCAGGACCGGCAAGGGCCAGCGCATGGGGAGTGCCCGACTTAACGAATGAGGAGATTATCCGGAAGTGGTACGCGGCGTGGGAAAAGAAGGATTTGGGCACGTTCAATATGCTGCTCGCCGACAACTTCACCTTTTCGAGCGCGGCCGGCGACGACCACATCGGCAAAAGCAGTTTCAAAGCGCAATGCTGGGACACGCAGGTTGATTTCATTGGACACTTTGACCTCGAGCGAGTCACCACTGGCGCGGAGGATGCTTTTGTGAAATATCTTTGCCACACCAAGAACGGCAAATCTTTCCGGAACGTGGAGTATCTCCGCATCAAGAACGGACAGTTGGAATCTATTGAGTGTTATTTCGGAGCACAATCCAGCTTTCCGTCAGCGGTAAGCACCGGGCAGAAGTAACCTATGCGCCGGCGTCGCTTCGAGTAGCGCGAAGTCGGAACAAGACGGCATTGCGAGGTTCCATCATGAGCGGCCCCAAGATTCAGGACCAGAAGGCAATTGCACATGAGATGTTTGTTCAACAACCTGCTTATGCGAATGCGAACGTTTCGGCTAGCCCACTGCCGGCGGATACGATTTGCTCCATCAAGAGTAGACGGGACTACCCTCTTGAATCGAAGACAGAAGATAGGTTCTACGAACCTGCAGATGCATCTTTGCTTCCCGTAACCCGGGGTGATGCTGCAAACCTGATCCATGCCTTGCAGCAGTTGGAGGTTATAGCAAAACGACAGGGTCCACGAATCGCCTTCAAGGCAAAGGGTAGAATCTTATTTGTGGATTTAGCTGAGATCGTGGCAGTGCAAGCCGAAGGTAATTACGTTTCGCTGCGACACCGGCCCCATCCCTATTTGCTGCGCGAGTCTCTCTCGTCCATGGCGGAGAAGCTCAAGCCCTATGGTTTTATTCGCATCCACCGCTCGGTCGTCGTGAATATTTCGGCCGTGGAGGAGATCCAAAGCTTACCTACGGGAGAGTACAGGTTGCGTGTAAAAGGTGGGAAAGAATATTTGGTAACGCGCACATACAAAGACAACCTCAGAGATCTGGCTCAACTATGGGTGGGCTCAGAGCGTCTTTGCGGATAACAGCCAAGAGCGTCAGGGCTAGATTCAATACCGATTGTCAGAAAAGACAGAATTCATCGCTGAAGGGCTGTCGTGAAATCTAGTCGTCGCCGGACCGGACCGCATCTAGTTTGCCTAGGTTGCGATGCACCAGTTTGCCGTTGATGTTTTCTTCCCACCATCGGTAGACCCAGACTGCTGGCCCCTTCTTCCGCTCTTCTCGTTCGACGCTTCCGTGTTGGTAACGTGTCCGTCTAAACAAAGCTTCTCCTTTGTTTAAACGGTGTCGGCGGACACCGTCAGAATAGATCGGCTATGCGTTTCGGTCGAGATGTTTTTGTTCCTCAACCCGTCGTCGTTTAGCCGGCGAGTTTTCCGAGCCAACGATCGAGCGTGGAGGCGCGAAAACGCCATCGTTTTCCAACTTGCACTGCGGGGATTGAACCGCGGCGTGCCTTTGTCCTGAGGGTCCTGGGGTGCATCCTGAGAAGCCTTGCCGCTTCGTCAGTATCTAGCAAAGGCTCAAAATCTGTTTGACTCTGCATGCGTTTCCGCTCTAACGAGTCTTCGGGGGCTGGAACATGCACTTGGCTGGCGTTTTCTAACATCGGTGTATACCTCTCGCTTGCTCGACAAACCGGATGCGTAATGCGGATCGTTGCCTTTTGGGGTTCCGTGACGACGTTATTCATCACTCGAACCGGGGTGTTAACTAATCTGAGTCCTGTTTCTCCGCGTGTCCAATCACTTCTCAGGCAGCGGCTATTCCTTGCGGTTATAGGTAGACCTGTACGGCGAGGATCTGAAAGCGAACCGACGGAGCTGGGTCTTTATGCACGATTCCGTTTCGAATGTCGTTTCAGCAATTTACGCGGGCAAAGGTAGGTGCATTTGAATGGTCAATCGGTGCTGTGGTGCAAATTTCTTGAGAAACATCCGGGCGACGTCGTTCACAGCTCGTGAATTGTCATCTCGTCTCATTACGAGGCACGTGTCGAAACAGAGTGATTTATCACAAAGAGGTCTCAGCACTAGGCCCTTGTCATTGAGATCCAAAGCTGCGGGTCCTGTCACAATGGCTACGCCCAAGTGTTCGGAAACCAGATGAGCGGCCTCTCGTCCTGTGAATGTGTCGTGAGCTTCTTTAGGGTCGATCTTTTCACGCCGGGCGGTTTCGAGGATCACGTTATGAACAATTGGATGAACTTGTTCGCCAAACAGAATCCATTCGTCGTCTGCTAGATCTCGAAGCGATAGGCGTTCTTTGCCAGCAGCCGGATGGTCCTCGGGAAGGACGGCGTGGAGCGGTTCCCGGACAAATGGTACCGCCCTGATCTGAGCAGTTTTTGGTGGTGCTGTAACTAGGGCGAAATTCAATTCTCCCGATATGACACTTCGAACCAGATCCATTTCGAAGCGAGTCGCTAGGCGGATTCTGAGATTTGGGTATAACGGAAGCCGTATGGCGAGGATGGCGGAAATCCAATTCTCATTTGCATCGGGCGAACGGCCCATTATCAAGACACTGCAGATCGACCGTGGTAACGGGGCCGGGCTCGGTCATCTCCAATTCGTAAACGCGTCGGGCGGTGAAGATGTGGCGCCTTAGCGTGCACGCCAGCGAGGCAGTGTCTTCGGGGATCTGTTCGAAGCCGTATTCCTCAGGCCTGTCCCAGTGATCGTGCCAATCCAAGTTTTACACCGTAGCTTTGCACTCTTGACAAACCAAAGATCGGAGGGTGTAGACTTGCAACCATGATGCGTGTACTGACAGTCGGGGTGGCTGTTGTCATGATCGTGTCGTGCGCCACCGTTTTGGTCACGCCCGATCCACTCGATGACATCAATGGGATCCTACACCCGCATCATTCGGTCAAGGTGCACAAGCTTTTGGCTGTGCCTCTCGGAGAGTTACGGGCATTTGTACTGGCTGCATTCCATTCGTTCAACCCTCTGAGCCCCGTCCTTCATTCGAACAGCCCGCGCTTCCTTGCTCTCGTCTGCGTTCGTCTGTGCTAGATCCGCGGTATTCCCTCAGTTTGAATTTCTAGTTAGAAGTCCCTTTCTTTCAAGTTTGCAGGTCGTGCTTGGAAGACAGAAACCGACACACCAATTTCAAAGTTGGCTGCTAGTAATGCGGCGCAGAGAGCGATGCGAGCCGGGAGGCAGCGTTGCACGCGAGGTATTTAGCCATGATGAAACAAGATTGGGCAAAGAAGTACAGTGTGGCCCTTTCGGAAACAAATGTCGGTCTGTTGCCAATCCGGATTGAGGAGGCAAGCAAGGCGATTCTGGAACGGTCTCGGGAAGTACCAGAGGCGAGCAATGAGCGGCAAAGATTGGATTATGCGATGAAGATGTTGTCCTTACTGCGTGACTGCGTGAGCAGATGTTGAGATGGGGATGGAAAACCGACCGCTCGCTGGCGGTCCTGGTTGAGGGCGATTTCCAGCTACCAAATTTCGCCAACCAAAGGCTGTCTATACAGGTCGTTTTCAATTTTCGTGGTGGAAACTTGAAGACGCGGCTAGGGGGAACTTACATGCTGCAGTTGGCAATTCAGCGCTCAGGCGAAGTTACAGCTGTTTGGTGCAGGGGTCGAATCGTCCTGGGAGACCGTCTTGACCTCTTGAAAGTTGCCGCGTTCTCCCAGACCGGTCGTGAAGTAATGCTGGATCTATCGAGAGTCAATTTGATCGATGCTGCCGGCATGGGTGCGCTCGTTGATCTACACAAACGATTTCAATCTTCAAGCAGGAAGATGGAACTGAGAGACCCTACCAGTTTTGTGTACCACGTTCTCAAGATTACACGTCTGGACACCGTCTTTCACATCGTACATACGGCGCATCGACGTGACTGCGAGAACCCCAGAGTTGGCCGGTCGGTACGCTGACGGTGAAGGAGATCAATGAGGTGGGGCCCTTGACATCCAGAAATAGCGTGACTGTTGCATTGCTTATCGCTGCCATTTTCTCGGTTAGCTATGTTTTGGTGAGCCCGGATTGCGGCGATGACGTTGATGGCTTCGTGCAATCAAATCGCTTGATTAGGCCGCAACCATCGGTTGCCAGTTCGCTCTCTCAATACCAGACTCCAGCAATTGTCCTATTCCGCTTCGGTACGCTCCCGAGATTTATTCAGCCTGCAGCCATGGCAGAGATACTTGATCTCGGTTGCGCTCGTCGCTGCTAGAGCTCTGCTTCGAAAATAGACCCTCTCAAATCTTTCACAAGGCATACCCAGGAGGAGATTGCCATGAGCACTGCTTCTGAGCTTTGGGCAGATGATCAAGGTCAGGACATAGCCGAGTACGCCGTCATGCTCGCGGCCATCCTCGTGATCGTTATCGGCACGATACGGCTCATCGGCTCCAACGCGAACAACGCATTTTCGGCGGTTGCCAGTTCGCTCCAGTAGAGCGGATTTGTTCGCAGGCGTAAGTGGTTCGAGAGTGCGGCGCTCTTATGTCCAAATCGAAAGTGTGTCCATAGCACTGCGAATCACACGCCCAGAGATCTGCCTATGAGGGATCTATTTGCAGTACCACCAATTGCCTGAAAGATATGACTGTATGACTCCACTCTGCGACGGATGCGACGATCTAAGGAGCAATTCAATGGGCGACCAGAAAACATATTTTGACCAGATTCCAGGAAGGATGGCGAAGAAGGTTAGTCAACAGGCGAAGGAGAACGATAGCAAGGGCCGCGGCACAAAGCGACCGTGGCAAGACATTGCCGAGGAGGTGACAAAGGAGCGCGACCCCAATAGATTGGCGGAGCTCGTCGGGGAATTGAATGATGCCTTGGACGCTGAGTGCCACCGCACGGCGAGAGAGGCCAGTTCTCCTCCTGGCGAGTAAAGATTCACAGGCGCGTCATGAGCAGTGGTAAACGAGCAAACCACGCCCTGCCTGTGTCTGTGTGTCTGAATGTCCTCGGTTCGAAACCAGTGTTCCACATGCCCGGTACGTGGTTAAAGTGATGCTGTCAACCTTGCGGGCGAAGGTGAGACGCGCCATGTCGGTTGCATGCCTTTCTCCAGAAGGTTGTAAATGGAGGGGCAGGCGGAAACCTGCCCCTCCTGTGAACTGTCGGCGGGCTCACTCTTCATTGTCCTCATGTTCGTCATCTCCGACCGGCCCCAGGAAGTGGGAGAAGGCCCACTGGGCAACGCGTCGGCCCTGCTTCCGTGCCTCCTCGTCCGCGAAGCGGAAGTGGATGCCCTCATAGATGCGGACGTTGACCACGTCAGCAGCCGCATCCGAGAATCGGGCATAGGTGCGCGTCTGTTGAATGGCCGCCGGGTTATTAGTGGTCACCAAGAAGGTCATTTTGTCCGTCCCGAAGAAGAGGGCAAGCACACGGGTTACGGCACCGGTGACGTTGTTGGCGCCCGAGCTGTAGTCGGGATAGTTCGGAGTATTTATTAGCGGCTGCCAGTTGAGGTCGCCGGCAGTCCGCGAGTTGCCATCGTTGTCGCCTGCTTGAATGGCCGTGACGGGTCGCCAGAAGACGTAGTGGAATTTGGTGTCCCAGGCGATGATGGCGGCGTCAGCCATCGAAAGATTGGCCAGCGCGAAGAGCCGCGCGCTGTCACCGATGTCGTTCACATGAGCCACAGCGATGTCCCTCAAGACTTGGTTCCAGAGCACGAGGTAGTTGGCAGCCCAGAACAAAGCCAGGTCGGTCTGCTCGGGAGTGCGAGCGCTATTGAAGAGCGCTCCCAGAGCTTTCACCTCCTTGTAAGCCTTAGTGTACTGGCTGCTAGTCAAAGCTGGCGGCTGTGGAGCACGGAACTGTGATGGGCTGGTTAGCGTGAACGGCGTGACGTCCCTCAGCCACGGAGCCAACATTGGCGAGAAGCTCAGAGGCGGCCCGGGGAGATAGGAAGGCGTCGGACGCCAGACACCGATGTCGGTGCCGCCTGTGAAGGGAGGCGGGTTGGGCGGGAAACTGCCGTCGTTGGCCCGCAGGGCGATGATGCCTGCAGCGGCCTCCTGGCCCACGGCCACCCCGGGATCGTCCTCAGCCAGGCCATGGCTGGCTAGGTAGTTGTGATAGGTCGCGTCGAGCGAAGCTGTGAGAGGCGGGAAACGGTTGACCAGTACGTCGTGTGCGGCCTTGGCTGTGGCTGCGGCCGGTGACCCGGAGGCTCCCGGGATCCGCACGTGGTACGGTTTGAACCGGCCCTCGATCGCCTCGACGGCATCGTACACGGCGGCCTGGACCATCGCGCTGTCGAGCAAACTGGTCGCACCTGGATGGGCAGGAACGCCGGTTACGATTGTTTGTATTGCGATTACATTCCAATCGGTCACGGCATCGGCGCGCGTAAGTCCTGTCCAACTCACACACATCCAAGCGATTGCGCTTGTAAGTCCCAGTAGTCTCGTCTTTGTCAGTTTCTTCATTTTTGTATCTCCTCATCTTAATTGGCTGGTTCATTCCTTATTGGACGCGAGAGAACGTTTTTCCTGTCTTATTGACGCCAAGCGTTTTCGCAGCGCCGCAGAAAGCTGGGAATAAAATTCTGAAATGCACATATCAGCTGTGCCAAACCATGGTCATGCGGTCACAACTGACTTATCGCAACAATTAATCGACTTTTATACCGACGCTGGTGATAGTGCGGTCCGGACCATCAAATGGCGGCCAAACCACGGTGTGGATTTCCTTGCCTTGTTTCACCACCACGATGCGCAGGTTTACAAATCCACCGGTGCTCGGCAGAATATTCATGGTTCCGGTGCAATTAGCATTGACGTGATAGGTGCCGGTACCTGGGCTCCAGTCGCTTACCGGGCTGCCATTGATAATGAGGGAGTCCACCTGGGTCAGATTACCTTCGCCATCAAAGTGAGTCATGGTCACGCCCCGGCCTGGGAGAGCGACTCCGGGTGCGGGAAGGAGCAGGCCTTCTACGACGAATCCGTAATCACCGAATAACGATCGATTGGAGCAGCGTCGGTTTCCTGATCGGGCCGTGTCGGACTGAGCCATGGCAGAAGCGCCAGTTAGCACGAAGCAAACGATCATTACCATTGGAATCGCGGCCTTCAAAATCGTCGAAACTGATTTCCTTCGCATTGAGACCTCCTTTAGGTCAGCGAAAACTCCGGTGGAAGTTAATACGTGTGAACGCAGAGCCTACTAAGCGCTCGTCACAAAACACACTTGAACGAGTTTGTCCCAAACCGCAGTTAAGCGTTCACGGGGTGTTGAACCGCGATTTATCCCGTGTGCCTGCTGCGATGATCGAAAGAACTACGAGGAGGCTTTAGAACGATGCGGTGGGTGGCGAACGATCGCCGGTCCTGCTACTGCAGAGTGTGTCCTTGATCTCGTTGCCGGGGACGGAGACCCGTGCTATCCCGAAATGACTGGGAAACTGCGGCGTTGGTGGAGCAAGTGTAGAAAAGACTGCGCGAATTCGGAAGATCCGGAGATTGGATACTGCTTTATAGTTGGCAAATGCACATTGCTTTGACTTACTCGTCTTACAAAACTCTTGCTGAATATCGTCGTCACCTGGGGAAGTTGACGAGAAGATAAAAGCGAGAACGCCGAAAGCCATGAGCAAGCTGAGGACCACATGGCGATGATCAGAGCGACGCGGGTAGCGGGGGGATGACATCCCCGCTTCGATTGCGCCCTGAGCGCAGTTGGCTGCCTCGTTCATGACAATTCTTGTGTCTTGGCCTAGCTTTCGACAGCTGTAAGAAACCTTAGACTCTCCTGCTTAGCCGCGAAAGATTCGTTCACCCCAGGAGTGCTTTTCCGGTGGTTGGAAACGGCCCTGCAGAGAGGCGATTCCGGTGGAGTGTGCTCCTGGCAGGAACACAAGTCAAGACAAATCAAGAAAGTTTCGCGACGTAGAGTCGTCTGGTTCAACAAGGTGCCCGCAAAGGACTGCGGCCTGTCGCCAGCCATCCGGCTTGGCCCCAGCGCCCGGCATCGCGGTCCTGGGCGCGCTCTATTACGCTCTCCAGATCCCGCTCCTCCATCTGCTTGGCTTTAACCGTTAGCCTTCTTCCTTTGGCGTCCATGAAGCAATACGCCGCAGATCGAAGAAAGTTACACAGAAGTTTGGAACGGAAGAAACCAAGGCTGGACGCCTAGTCGTCGTTCAGGCAATTACACTCAAAACCAGCAATGAGTTTTATCAAGAGGGATGGCAAGAAAAAAAGCTCTTCCTCGGCGGAAGCCGAGATTGCCTCTCTTTTCGACGGGAGCGGCTTTCCATCGATGGGATGGTCGTGCCTACGGTTCGTCAGTGCGACTTTGACTCAGGCTGTTTGCCATATCCGCCCAATCGCAAAGTGCATTGACATCTTGGAGCGAGAGTCGGGCTTCCGGGTGCATGAGCCGGTAGGCGCGTGGTGGCATGGCATTGTCGGAAACCGCGTCGCAGACTTCCTGCAGTTGGTTGCGCGTTGGCTTTCTCGGCGGGTTCGAGGCCCACGTCGAAAAATTCAAATGTTCCCGACCCTTCTGCACATCGCGTTCGATCATCAACGATAGCAATGGCAAGCGACTGTACCAGGGCCATTGTGTCTGGTCAGTATGGCAGTCGCGGCAGGCTCGAGTGATGATGGGACGCAAATGAGTGGGAACGACCAGATCTCCGCCGGTAGGTTTTCGCCTGTGAGCGTTCGTGCTTGAGACGACCATCGAAACTCCCAGCGCCAACGCTGTGAAAACAATAATCCGTGTTTTTCGCTTCACAAGCATCCTCTATCGCGCCACGACCAGCTTCATGCGCATATCGTCGTGTCCTCGGCCACACTTGACGGTGCATTCCACCAGATACTCCGCCGGGGTCTCTGGAGCTCTTATGTCGTAATCCTTAGTACCGTCATAGAGGCGCAGATCCCATCCCTGATCGCGGACAACACGAATCACCAGACTGTGCGTAGCCCCGTCCCGCGCCTGCTCGGACCCACGTTCGGAAGTAATACGCAGGCGGAGCAGTTCGCCGGGCTTGGCGCGGATCACCGGAGATTTTTCATGCAGGACACGGAAGGTGTTGTCTTTGGCTGCGACAATCTCGATCAACCGAGGATCCAACGCACCTGCCCTTGCACTCAAGGTTGCGAATGCAGCCAGCAGCAAAGCGCAATATAGGATCGCTTTCATCTAGTTGCTCCGCGCGTTCTCAGCCAGGTAGTGCAGGACTGCATTGGCATCTCGCTCGGTGAGGTTGGCCCGCACCCGCATGTGCGCAACCACCACCCGTGTCTGACGCTCGTTGAGCGAAGGCGGAGTGTTATGGCAGCGGGTGCAGTTGGTCTTGTAGACCTCTTCTCCGTCGGGACCTTTGTCGGATTGTGGAGCTCCTGCCAGGCTGCCTGCCCACAGCAGACTGATCATGAAAACGGAACACAGGAAGAACAACGATGCTTTCATTTCATTACCTCACGAAGCGGTATGAAATACCGAGAGTCACGATATTGTGGTTATCGTCGGAACCAAACTGCCGGCCAAATGCAACGCCTGCGCGTACAGAGTCAGTAATCCAGTAATTCCAGCCAGCGAAGATGCGGCTGGCGTCGCCTTCTGGCATTTCCAGTCCAGTGTCAAGCGCAACCCGTGGCGAGAAGTATTGTTCTCCACGTAACACGGCTTGCGAGCGTCGGAGCCACTTGGAATAGCGGGGACTGGAGAGTCGGTAAGCGGCTTCCATCCAATAGCCGTATCCAGCCGCCTCGGACATAAGGGCTTCCGAACGGATGTCCACGGGAATGCGACGGACGTTCCAGGTGAGGTCGGCTCCATAGCTGTTGAACTTGGCCTCCCCCAGACGTCGACTGAAGGAGAAGGCTGCCTCGAAGCGCGGGCCAGGGAAGAATAATCCGGTGCGAACGCCAGTCTGCCGATCGGCGCCGACGTACAGGTTGTTCGTTAGCGCCGAAAAATATCCTGAATACGTGAGCTGCGTCGTCGAGCTCAATGGGATCGCACCGCGCAGCATTCCACCGTTGCTGGAGTTATCCCCCGCTCCGAAAATAAGTGGCACCTCGGGAAGATTCCGAATCCAGCGGGCGTCGAGTCTCTCTTTGTAAAGATTGAAGGGAGTGGCATAACGTCCAGCCACCAGAGTCAGATATTTACCGAGGAAGAGATCGAGTTGCGCATACTCCACAGCTTTTTCAAGTGTGACCGGCTGCCAGCTGCCCTCGGTATGCACGACCTCGGACTCCGCCTCAAATTCGCTTTCAATCAAAGCATGTCGTCCGAGCGGCACCAGGAGAATGGGAGCGACGACCGGAAGCAGAGCCGCCTCTCGCGCATCGAAGCTCGAGTTCAGAGCGATTCCGCCGGTGATCACTGGAATAGGAGCCACCCTTTTCTCGACATTGGGTGAGGCTTGGTTGCCTGTGCCGGTAGGATCAGGGGTTTGAGACAGCATTGAAACACTGGTCGCGAGCAGCATTAGGAAGATAGAGAACGTTTGTCGAAGATTCATCGCCATTGGTTCCTTCTGTCGCTCCCGTTCCGGTTGACTCGCGTGGAGAAGCGGTCTCCTACGGAGTTGGAGTCGACGACATTTCACACCTACACGAAGTCACGATATGTCAAGGGATTACAGCGCGGCACCGGCCTCGTTTGACCGACGCCTTTCCTTTGTTGTTTCGCTTCTCGCCGAAGCGTGACCCGAACACGGAACACCGCTTGCGAGGTGTTTTTCGCGTGTACGCGGCCACTCTCAGTCCGGGGTGAGGGGTCCCCGCTTCCACTCTTCTGCACTAGCGAAACCGTGGTTCTGCGAGCGATGAGCTCCGCATGCGATGTGACTAATCCCTGGGGGAGACTTTGGAGGAGCCAACTTCGACCAGCGTGGAGATCTGGTCTCACAGAACCGCGCTCAATGTAACATGGATATCGGCGAAGGCCACATCGAACTGTGCGAAGGCTTGTAAACTTATCGTAAGCTGTAGTTAAACTCGCGCGTGAGGCGTTTTCGCATACAACACACAGTCTTTCTTAATATCATACATGTTATAACATTGTTACGAGATCAGCAAAGACACTTAACCTACAAATATGCCTGGAAGATAGGTGATGAAAGCCGCCGGATGCCACGGACTTATGTCGAGTTGTTACCTTCTGCGGATGACGGCTCTGAAGGTGTCGCGAAAGATATGACTGAGGTACTTCCCGGTGCGCGGGAATCTTTTGTGCGAGGGCGACCACGCACCTTAGCTCCTCTGGATAGCCTCGAAATGCCGCGAATCTAATGTTTCGGCTAGGAAATCAAGAACCATCTCCGCGGCCCGCAGATAGCGGTAGTTCGCAGATGATTGGGGAGTGCGTCGCTCTTCTTCGATCAAGCCGCGCACCTCTGCGATCACTTTGGCGCGCTGTTGAAGATCGGATTCTGCGATGACTTGGTGCCATAACGTGTAGTGTTCAAGGCTAGACTGGATTGTAGACATGAATGCAAGGCCCTCCACTTCAACAATTGTGCGCGGCTGCTTCTGAAACGCTGTACCCGTTTCGAGGGAGGATGGGAACGCGACGGTCCGCTCACCAAAGCGGGATGAGTCGACTGTTTAAGATTATTACGCCTTGATCGAGGTAATGTGTATCCCCCACACGCGGGAGATGAGGGCAATAACTAAAGTAGTCGGTTTTTTCGAGAATCGTTCCAACCTGAAAAACTAAAGTTTTTCAGTGTGCCGTATCCCTTTGAAAAACAACGTTTCCCCTGTGATGGCGGTATTTTCCTTGACCTCCGAAGGCAGAGTAGGGGATATTGAGCTTAGAAGATAGTGGGGTTCTGCAGTTTCAGGGGTTACGTTTGGTGAATCGCGCAAGCAACGGATTTGCAAAGATACTGTTGGTTTTTTTTGCAGTGCTTTTTGCTGCGGTTCTCGTTCATCCGGATGTGGATCTTCTCGACGTGCACGACGTGAAGATTTCGAACGCCCACTCGCAAATTCGTTGCGTCGATGGGGGCGTAGTTTCGCAGGTACCCGTCGCTTTTTGCCGTCCTCAGCAGGAACAACCTTACTGTTTAGAGTGCCTGCGTAATGCGCACGAAGCAGGGTCTTCCGGCGATCAGAACTCGCCTAGCGTCCTCAGAGTTTAGCTCACTCCAACGTTCGTTGTCCTTTGGCTCCCCCATGCCGTGAACCTCTACGTTGGAGGCCTATCAATGTTCAGAGAATCTGCTGGGCTGCGCGTGTCATTGCACAGTCCGGACTACCATGCGGCGGTACGAATCGACATCAACCATCGGTGGAAGTGGCCATCCTGGCTGCGTTTCACACGAATGCTCTTGCCACTGATCCTGCTCGCAAGCACCTGCGGCGCAAACGAGACTGCATTCCGAACCGCGCACACCGCGCCCTTTCCGGACGGAAGCTCCCGTTCAGCTTCACGCGGGTCTTTCTTCGCTCTCGACTTAGAGGGCGCAAAGGGAAATGCCGCCGTGCTTCTTGTCTGCCTGTTAGCGGCGGTGGCGTTTGGCGCCATAGGCGTTCTGATTGCTAATTCACGGCAGGGACGACCTGCGCAGGCCAGGCGATCCGGCCTGCCCTTTGTGCGCGCTCCCTTCGTTAGTTTCTGGCGAGCGGAGGAAGACGAACGCAAACGCGTGTCTCGCGAACTCCACGATTCGGTCGGACAGATATTGACAGGAGTAGGATTGCAATTGAGAGCTCTGCGGTCAACCTCCCTGCCGCCCGATCAACTGAGAGCTCGCCTTGAGGAGACGTGCCGTCTCAACGCAGAGGCTTTGCGGCTGGTCCGAGATTTGGCAATGAGCTTACGGCCCGCCTTACTCGATGATGTCAGCCTGATCGCGGCGCTTGAATGGCAGGCACGCCAGCTTTCCCGCCAGGCGGGAGTTCCTTTTTCTCTTGAGGCCAGCGGAAATCTTGAGGAACTCCCCGAGACTCATCGCACTTGCATCTATCGTTGCGTGCAGGAAGCTCTTACGAACTGCGCCAAACACTCTCAAGCCACAAGCATTCGCATCACAGTTTACGCTTCCGCCGGATCTGTGAATGTCACAATCGAGGACGACGGGATCGGATTCAAGCTCGAGAAAATCTCTGGGAAAGGTCTCGGGCTACTGGGCATGCGCGAGCGAGTGGCGGAAGTGAACGGCAAGCTGTCGGTTGTATCCCGCCAATATGGCGGCACGGCACTAAGCCTCGAAATTCCGGTGCCGGGGAGTGTGACGGCATGAGGCGAATCCGAATCTTGCTCGCGGATGACCACAGCATCGTCCGAAAAGGACTGCGCGCGCAGTTACAGCAGGACGAACAGTTCGAGGTGGTTGCAGAGGCCACCGATGGCCGCGAAGCAGTGCAGCTTGCCGAGTCCGAAAACCCTGATGTCGTCATCATGGACATTGCCATGCCGGGGTTGGGTGGAATCGAAGCGACTGCTCAAATCGTAAAACGGAATCCGAAGACCGGCGTCGTCATCTTCAGCATGCATGCGGACGACATCTATCTCTCTCGCGCGCTCTCCGCCGGGGCACGAGGCTATCTCCTGAAGGATGGCGAGGATCTCGACGTGGCACGCGCAGTCGAGGCCGCTGCCGAGGGGAAGCCTTTCTTCAGCCCAACGATTGCGAGGATCCTTGTAGAGGACTATATGCGGCAACTGCAAATGCACGGGCTTCAGGACAGCTATGATCTCCTGACGGAGCGTGAAAAAGAGACGCTGCATCTGCTGGCTGAGGGCAAATCAAATAAGGAAGTCTCTCAGATCATGAATCTCAGCGTGTACACGGTGGAAACTCACCGTTCCAACATCATGGAGAAACTCAATCTGCACACCACCGCGGAAATTATCCTGTACGCCGTTCGCAAAAAGCTGATCGCCACCTGACGCAGGAAGAGTCCATCGCTGATCGCTCGCCCCTTTTGCCTGCACCTTCGCAACTGTTGGGCATGAACCAAGCTACTCCCAGCACCGGGTTGCTTTGCTCCGCATCAAGTTTTTGACATATACCAAGGTTTTGGACAATCCCTACCCCACGTGGGGTATTTCCATCCAGATTCGAACAAGATACAAACACAGCAGCAAAGAACGGCCCTGTCCGGCCAGTTACTCGCCGGACATCTCCCGGGTCGGCATATTCAAAGATAGTCCTCCCCTTAGCACCCCAAGCGAGCTGAAAGCACGATTGTTGAATCACGACAGAAACCAGACAACGGGTTGAGTGACTCGACCCAGCTTGCCTGAAACCTGTCCCCTGGGAAATCACTACGCGCAGCTTTCGTGCGCGCTAGCAGGGTCGGTGTCATCAACCACCGTGCCCAACAGTGACACGAGGTGTTCTGAAAATCATGAACTTCGATGGGGAAATGGTTGAGCCATTTCTTGCGGTCCCAACTGCACACAGCAAGAGGTTATCTCTTGCCACGGAACTTTGTGGAGGTCGCATGTTCTCAGGAAAGTCATACCACGTTTGGTTGCCAATTCTTCTGGTTTGTCTTGCAACAATCACCGCAAGCGCCCAATCGTTCCGCGTGCAGTGCCCAACCACAACCATTACGCATCCGACCGCGGCAAATTTAGAGCCCGCCTATACCGGTCCGACGAACTTCGCGCCCGGGCCGGCCGGATATCTGGTGCCTAACCCCAGCAGCGTGAACGGCGCGATCAAGTGTCAGCAAATCTCGGGGGGTGACGGTTTCGCGACGATGGGTGACGGCACACAGACATACATGTTCTCGTTCGGGCCACTCTCAGGTCTGTCAGATATTGCCAACGGCCTGCCCGGAACGCAGTTTCCCGATAAGTTCAACAGCGTATACAACGGAACACTGCTGCCCGGTGATCCGGCGACGACGGGGCTGGCTACGTTTAAATTTAACGGCGCTGTCGGGCTGGTTCCCAACTTGGATTGCGTGGCTGGGAACGCAGCCGCGGCTGCCCAGACACCGCCCGCAGCCTTGCCCTGCCCCAATTTGCCGGCCGGCGGTCTCGATGGACATGTCGATCCACGACCGATTATGGATATCGGCGTCTTAAACGGCAATATTCCGGCACCGCTGATGGCGCTGGATGAGGACGATGAGTTCTTTCTCACTCTCACCAATGTCGGGCAGATCATGCGCCCCGACTTATTCGAGCAGCACACCGTCCACTTCCACGGTTACCCGAACGCTTCGGCATTCTACGACGGCGTGCCGGACGCTTCGGTTGCGATCAATATTGGCGGCAGCTTCACTTACTATTATCTGGCGCCCGATGCCGGTACATATTTCTGGCATTGCCATATCACACCTCCCGAGCACTTACAGATGGGCATGGTGGGGCAGATATATGTGCGTCCGCGCCAGAATCGTGTCCCAGTCGGTCAGAGCCTCCTTCTCGCTCTTCAGCAACAGCAACAGGATCCTCGCACTAAATGCGACTCCTCTGCAGATATCCTCTGCAGCAATCCGCTACCCCGTGCCCCCAATGTGCTTTTAGGAACTCGAGCGACGACCGGAAACTACGCTTACAACGACGGCGATGGCTCCACTTATTACGACGTGGAGTATCCCCTCCAGATCCACGGCTTTGATCCCAATTTCCACTTTGTCGGGATGACCTTCAACCCAGAAGCATTCGCGGACATGAAGGACAAGTTCTTCCTGCTGAATGGACGGAGCTATCCGGATACAGTGACGCCGGGTCCGCTGTACACGATGTCTACGGACGGCAGCAATCATTTCTCGCAGCCGCTGTCGGCGATCATCAACATTCCGGCCGGAAAGAGAGCACTCCTCCGCATTT
>DATMOO010000381.1:0-42291 GCA_035568275.1 Candidatus Sulfotelmatobacter sp. | reverse complement strand
GTGCATCTTCGCTGCAAGCGTGACCTTGGGGTGTCTCGGTCGCCCTGGGCCGGGCCGCAAGAGATACGACTTAAACAGCCGAGTGAGTCGGCGAACCTCAGCTTGTAAGGCCTTGAGGCGCTGGGTCAAAGAAGCAGTGTCACTTGTCCGCGCTGTTTGGGGAACGCGATTTTTCACTATTGGAACCAATGCCAAAGTACCCAATCTAGTGTGCGAGAACGAGACGAACCCGGCGACACCAGGTATTTGAGATTGGAACAAATCGGAACAAAAAGAGGGTTAAGAGCGGAGCTAAGTGCCTGAAAACGTGGTGGCCAGGGACGGAGTTGAACCGCCGACGCCAGCCTTTTCAGGGCTGCGCTCTACCACCTGAGCTACCTGGCCACGTTTCCAGAGCCGCTGGCGGAGGCCTGCTCGAACTCTCCGCTTCAGCCCGTTTGGCGGGAGGAACGACTGAAGCCCAACGGAATGCGCATGGAACGCTCTCGATTATAGCAATCGCTTCTATTTCCCTCAACGTTGACGGTACGTTAGAGAAAGCACGCCACCGACTTGCACGATTGACAAAGTGTCTTCCATCCGTGCACTCAAGAAAGTTGTTGAACAACTCTTTATGCAAAGCTCTTCACGAATTCCACAAGGCTGCGTAACGCGATTCCTGACGGGCCTTTCGCGATCCAGGGCTTCTGCTCTTCCATCCAGGCCGTGCCCGCGATGTCGAGATGAATCCACGGCGTGTCCTCAGCGAACTCTTTCAGGAACATAGCAGCCGTGACCGCTCCGCCCCATCGTCCGCCGGAGTTGACGATGTCAGCGATCGAGGATCGGATCTGCTCTTTGTATTCGTCGTCCAGCGGCATGCGCCACATCTTTTCGCCGGCCTTGGCGTTGGCCGCATGGAAACGGTCGTACATGTCGTCATCATTGGCGAAGATTCCGGCGTTGTTGTATCCGAGCGCGACCACGACCGCGCCGGTAAGAGTTGCTGCGTCGACCAGGTGCGTGCAGCCGAGTTGCCGGGCGTAGTAGAGACCGTCGGCCAGCACCAGCCTACCTTCCGCATCGGTGTTGATGATCTCGATCGATTTGCCTGACATTGCGATCTGCACGTCGCCTGGCTTCTGCGCCTTCCCTGACGGCATGTTTTCAGTCGCGCACACAATGCCAATGACCTTCACTTTCGGCTTCAGGAGGGCGATGGCGCGCATGGCGCCAATCATCGTAGCGCCACCGGCCATGTCGTACTTCATCTTCTCCATGCCGTCGGCCGGCTTGATGGAGATACCTCCCGTGTCGAACGTAATTCCCTTCCCGACCAATCCGAGTACCGGCTTCTGCGGCGCACCAGCAGGCTCGTAGCTCATGACGATCAGCGCTGGAGGCTCATCGGATCCCTGAGCGACGCTCCAGAAGGCTCCCATCTTCATCTCTTTGATCTTGTCGGCCCCGTACACCTCACATTTCAAACCGACTTCAGCACACATCTTCTTCGCCCGCTCCGCGAGAATCGTCGGGGTCATGCGGTTCGAAGGCTCGTTGACGAGATCGCGTGTAAAATTCTGCGACTCGCCGACGATCCGAGCCTCATTGGCCGTTTTCTCGAGCGCGCCCGTATCTCCGCTTGCGATGATGGTCACTTCTTCGATCTTTTCATCTTTCCGGTCACTGCGGTAATAGTCAGGGTCAAAATTCCCAACATGCGCCCCTTCAACAATCGCTCGGACCGCTTCGTCCGCAGGAATTTCTCGAGGAGCGATGAAGGCAAAGCTCCGAATACCCCTCGACTTCAGCGTACGGACGGCTGCCCCCGCGCTCCGACGCAGGTCGTAGCTCGAAAATTTCTTTGCCGCTCCACCCGAAATCAGCAACAGACGTTTCGCCTTCAAGGAAGAGGGTTTATGCAGGAGATTCGTTTCAAGAGCTTTGCCGCTTACTTCGCCACTCGCCAACAAGTCGGATGCGGCTGCTTGGATTGCCGGGTCCGCCGCGGATACTTTCAATTCGGGCTTCTTTCCCTTCTCATTGGATGCGGCATTTGAGTAATCGAGCACGATGGCAACCACGGATTCAACTTCAAGAGCAGACGGTGCAGTGGAAGAAAGTTTTGTTTTCATATTTGGATTAAGGTAATTCTTGTGTTGTTCCAGTATCGTCGGCGGGGACGCTATTGCGCAAGAGACGCCACAAGAAACAATGCCTCCGGGTCGCAGATCCGGGCCCGGGCTCGCCTCTCACACTTGACCGGAATCCCTCACGAGCCATGAGCTCTCCCCATTCCTTAACCAATGAGTTGCTGTCCTGAAAAGGCTTTCTGCTACACTTTCGCGCATGAGCCCAACTACACGAAGACAGTTCGTCGAGCAATGCGCGTGTGTGGCGGCCGGAGCGTGTTTGTTACCGAGTCTAGGACGAGCTGCGGTTTCAGGGCCTTCCATTCCCTTCCCCGGTAACCCGCGAGAGCGAGTGGCGGTAGCAGCTTACCCGTTTCGCGAGTTCATCGTCGGATGGAAGGGTTGGGATGGGAACGCTCCGAGCAAGGTACCGCGAGAACAGCAGATGGAGTTGAAAGATTTCGCCGCCCACGTCGCCGAGAAGTTCAAAGTGCACCACATCGAGCCATGGAGCCCAATCTTCCCTTCGACTGATCCGAGGTATCTTGAACAATTCCGAGCGTCGGTGGAGAAGGCAAAGTCGAGTGTCGTTGATATCGCGGTGGATGGTGGACACAGCCAGTATGCCATAGACAAGGCCGAGCGCGAGAAGGCAGTCGCGTCGAGCAATCAATGGGTGGACGTGGCGGTCGCACTCGGATCCCCAAACATTCGCACACACATTGATGGCGCCAAAGATTCAAAACCTGATGTGGGACGCACAGCGGCCACCCTTGCGCGCATCGCCGAGTACGGTTCTAAGAAGAACGTTGTGATTCATTTGGAAAACGACAATCCGGTCAGCGAGGATCCGTTTTTCATCGTCGAGGTGATTCAGAGGGTCAATAGTCCGTGGCTGCGTGCGCTGCCCGACTTCGGTAATTCACTGGCGGCGCACGATGAAGCCTTTCAAGATCGCGCGATGGAAGCCATGTTCGCGCATGCCTACGGGATCTGCCACGTCAAGGATGGCGAGGTGGACGACAAGGGTCAGGCTTCGCATGTTGACCTTGCAAAGACGTTCGCGGTACTGAAGAAGCACGGCTACCGGGGATATTGCTCAATCGAGTATGACGCTCCCGGCGATCCCTACAAACCGACGGCAGCGCTGGTGGAAGCGACGATCAAATATCTTTCTTAAGCACTCGTCTTCGAGAGTCTGCCCTTCAACCGAAGGGAAACAACATCGTCGACTGGGGAATAGACGAAGCAATGGCGGGACAAGGAATTCAGCGGCGTAAGGTTTTACGCATTCTGGGGACGGCTGCGGCTGCGGCAACATTTCCGGGATTCAGTAAATGGGGATTCGCGTGCGGCCACGTTGGGAATGCGGCATTATTGATCAGGCCTGCGTCCTACCATCCGATATTTTTCGACGTCGAGGAGTATGCAACGGTCGAACGACTCGCCGAGATGATTATTCCGAGCGACGAGACGCTAGGAGCAAAAGAAGCGGGCGTAGCGGAGTTTATCGATTTCATGGTGGCGAGCGATCCCGAAGTCCAATATCCGTTTCGCATGGGATTGGCTTGGCTGAATGCGCATAGCGAGAGTAGCGCAGGCAAGAAGTTTCTGGACCTCTCGGGCGAACAGCAGAATTCCCTGCTCGTACCCCTCGGTTTCAAGAGTAAGGCTCGGCCGGGCGAGGAAGACGGGCGGAAATTCTTCGCGCTGGTTCGCGAGTACACCGTAACAGGGTTCTATACGAGTGAGATCGGGTTTAAGGAATTGGACAATCCCGCATTGAAGTTCTACGCCGAATCGCCAGAGTGTCCGCACAAAAATGATCGCGAACACAAACATTTGTCGCAGGCGAAATCCTGATAACCAGTATGGGGGAACAAATCTACGACGTGATTGTGATCGGGACGGGAGCCGGCGGCGGCATGGCGATTAAGACGCTATGCGAAGCAGGGTTAAAAGTGTGTGCCGTGAACGCGGGTCGCAGACTGGATCCGGAGAAGGATTTCCGTTATCACCGCATGCCCTGGGACATGAAGTTTCGCGGGCTCGACGATCCGAAGGGGCGCGGCGAATCCTATGGCTACATGGACAACGAATACACCAAAGCCGCATGGGATCACGAAATTCCATTCACAGTTGCGCCCGCGACAAAGTGGATGTGGCCACGGTGCAATGCGGTTGGGGGGAAGACAAATTTCTGGGGCCGGAGTTCAGCGCGTTTTGCCGATATCGATTTCCGTGCGGCATCGCTCGATGGCTATGACGTGGATTGGCCGCTAACCTACGCCGAAATCGATCCCTTCTATACTCGCGTCGAGAAGATGATGGGCGTGGCCAGCACCGTGCAGAACCGTCCTAGCAATCCTGACGGAAATTACTTGCCCCCTTTCAAGTTTCGATGCCTCGATTACATTCTGGAGGCGGGTTGTAACAAGGTGGGAGTGCCGTACCTGCCGGATCGTTGCGCGCAGCTCACACAGCCGCATGAAGGGCACCCGGCATGCCACTTTTGCGGGGAATGCACGACCGGCTGCGATGTAGGCGCGTTCTTCTCAACACCGTATTTTCTTTTGCCGAAGGCGGAGGCGACGAAGAAACTCGAGTTGCGCACGGATGCTTTGGCCAAGAACATCCTGGTAGACGGAAACGGGCACGCTGCAGGCGTCGCCTACATCGATCGCAAGACCAAACAAGAAGTGGAGGTGTATGGGCGCACAGTGGTTGTCGCGGCGGGATGCGTCGAGTCGTCACGAATCATGCTCAACTCAAAATCGCGGCACTGGCCGAACGGAATCGCCAATTCCAGCGGTCAACTGGGCCGCAATCTCTGCGACCATCTTTACGGCGAATCGGCGCGCGGATACCTGCCGCAACTACTGGGACAGCCGAGTTTTCCGGACCACGTTGCTGATAGCACAATCGCATGGATGCCGCGCTGGCAAAACCTGAAGGACCCTCACGAAGAAACTTTCATTCGCGGATATTCAGTCTATCCCGACGGGGGGTGCACGGAATTTCCCTGGTTCGCGAACGCGCTCGACGGTTTTGGTTCATCGTTCAAGCATGAAATCAAGCAGCGTTATCCCACACCAGTAAGTTTCGGGATTCAGGCGCCGACGCTGCGATCGGATACCAACTACATGGATCTCGATCCTGAGATCAAGGATCCTTACGGTATCCCGGTGGCGCGCATGCATTTCAAGTGGGACGAAAACGTGCTGAAGATGTGGGAACACTCCAAGCAGGTCTGCGCCGAGGTGCTGAAGGCGTCAGGAGGTGTGTTGGAGGAATCGGGAGATGCTCCAGAGATTCCCGGCTTTAGCCTGCATGAAACTGGAACCTGCCGCATGGGCAATGATCCGAAGAAATTCGTGACCAATCGATTTGGCCAAACCCACGATGTACCGAACCTTTACGTGTGCGACGCGAGCGTCTTTCTGAACTGCACCGACAAGACGACTACGATCAGCATCCTGGCGTTCACGCTTCGCACCTCAGAACATCTGATCGAACACTTCCGCCGCGGCGAGCGCCAAGGCGCGTGAATAGCGCGGATGCCGGGCCGGCGGGAACCCTCCAAGCCCGAACCCAACTCGGCCGACTGCGCGAACTGGCGGCCCTCTTCCTGAAGCTGGGTGCCATCAGCTTCGGTGGACCGGCAGCACACATTGCGCTCCTCGAGGGAGAGGTTGTCCGCGAGCGACAGTGGGTAACGCGACAACAATTCCTGGACATGCTGGGAGCGGCGAACCTTATCCCTGGGCCTACGTCCACCGAGATGGCGATCAATGTTGGATTCGTTCGCGCGCGCTGGGCCGGGCTGTGTGTGGCGGGTGCCAGCTTCATTCTGCCGGCCGCGCTCATCACGGGAGCGTTTGCGTGGGCCTATGTGCGTTTCGGATCGTTGCCGCAGGCAGCGTCGGTTCTGGCGGGAATCAAACCAGCAGTGTTGGCGGTAATCGCAGTCGCGATCTGGCGCCTGGGAAAGACTGCAGTAAAGGACGCGGGGCTGGGCCTGGTGGGCGCGCTCTCTCTGGCTGCGTTCCTGTTCGGGCTGAATCCAATTCTGATTCTGTTCGGCGGCGGGCTTCTTGGCATTCTGGCAAAGCGAGCTTCCAGTCTTGGGTCTGAGGCTCTTTTCATCTTCGTACCCCGGAAGAACGGTTTCCCTCCGTCGCTGCGCGTCGCTGGCTACGCCGCGTCGGGATCCATCGCCGCCGGGGCTCTCCCACTCCGCCCGTCGATTGGCCAGATTGGATTTTTCTTTCTCAAGGTGGGTGCAGTCCTTTATGGCGGCGGATACGTGCTGCTGGCTTTTCTGGAGCAGGGATTGGTTCAACAGCACGCATGGCTAACGCGACAGCAATTACTGGACGCGGTGGCAATCGGGCAATTCACACCGGGTCCGGTCCTTTCTGCGGCGACATTCATTGGATATATTCTGGGTGGCGTTCCGGGAGCTGTGGTTGCCACCATAGGGATATTCCTGCCGTCGTTCTTCTATGTAGGGCTACTGGCGCCCGTGTTATTTCGGTTGCGGCAATCAGTTTGGATCGCGGCATTCCTCGATTTGGTGAATGTGTGCGCCGTGGCACTCATGGTCGGGGTGACCATTCGCCTGGGCATCGATGCACTGAGGGGATGGCCGGCATGGCTGATTTCGCTTGGTTCGCTCGCTATCTTGTTGCGGTGGAAAATCAGTCCAGCGTGGATTGTGCTGGGCGGAGGAATTGTGGGATTGTTTTTGGCGACAATTCGTTAACGAAGTCAGAATCTATCGGAGGAAAATCATGACGTTACGCAGGATCGCTTGCTTGCTCCTTGTACTGACCTGCTCAATCGCGGCGAACGCGGGAGACCGGAAGTTCATCGTGAAACCACGGTCGGGTGACCGGAAGGCGCTGCCCTTCAGCGAAGCCGTGTTGGTGGGCAACACACTTTATATCGCGGGCCACATTGGACTCGATGCGAAAACAGATCTGCCTCCTGCGAGTGCAGAGGACGAAGCGCGCTTGGTCATGGAGGGGATCAAGGAAACGGTGGAATCGGCCGGGATGTCCATGGACGACGTGGTCTCGATGCAGATTTTTTGTACCGATCTGAAGCTCTACGACACCTTCAACGCTGTCTATAAGACGTACTTTCATGGCGACTTCCCCGCACGGGCGTTCATCGGCACCGACAAACTACTTCGCAACGGGCACTACGAGGTGCTGGGAATCGCGGTGAAACGATCACAGTAACCGGAAGTTATTCGTATTTTATTCGCCTTACGCGTGGCCCTTGTGATAAATGTATAGACCATGCGAAAGGCGGTCATTCATCTCAAGAAGTCCGATCCCGTCCTGCGGGCGATTATCGAACGTGTAGGCCCGTGCCGTATGGAGTTTGGTGCAGCGGAGTTTTGCAGCCTGGCCGAGGCAATCGTTTATCAGCAACTGAATGGCAAGGCCGCTGTGACGATCTTCAAGCGCTTCGCAGCCTTGGCGGGGGAACCCCTCACGCCGGAAGGCATCCTCAAACTGAGTGATGACCAACTCCGGGGCGTGGGGTTATCGAAACAGAAGTCGGCATATCTGAAAGATCTGGCAGCGAAAACCGCGTCGGGCTTACTCGATTTTTCGTGTCTACCGAAGTTGTCAGACGAAGAAGTGATCAAGCATCTCACGCAGGTCAAAGGGATCGGTGTGTGGACGGCTCATATGTTCCTGATCTTCTCGTTGCGGCGCCCCAATGTGCTGCCGACCGGCGATTATGGCGTCCAGGTGGCCGTCAAGAAGCACTACAAAAAACGCAAGCTGCCGAAGCCGAAGGACATGGAAAAGATTGCCCGTGCCTGGGAGCCGTATCGAAGCGTCGCCTGCTGGTATATGTGGCGGAGTTTAGACATCAAAACCTTGTAACCTCTGTGTCCCGCTAGGTCCCCTGTGTTTAAATGGTGTTCGATGACTGACGTAAAGATTCGTGTGCTGGTGGCAAAGCCTGGCCTCGACGGTCATGACAGGGGCGCCAAGGTGATTGCGCGGGCTCTGCGCGATGCGGGGATGGAAGTCATTTACACCGGCCTGAGGCAGACTCCGGAGATGATCGTCACCGCCGCTCTTCAAGAAGATGTACAGGTCATCGGATTATCGATTCTCTCCGGGGCCCACAACGCAATTGTGCCGCGCGTGATGGATCTGCTCCGGCAAAACAAAATGGATGACGTGATCGTGCTGGTGGGCGGGATCATTCCAGATCAGGACATCGAAGGTCTCCAGAGAGCCGGAGTGGCCGCGATCTTTCAGCCGGGCACCGCCATGGATGACATCGTGAAGTTTATCCGCACGCACGTAAAGGGTCCCGGCGTGGCGACAGCGTGATGCTCGGTATGGATGCGGCCCGGGCCAAAAAAATCCTTTCTGCGGCGGTCGGACCAGCACCCTGGTATTGGCAAACCTTTCCCAACATTCAATCGCAATCCCGACAGCGCTTTGTATGGACGCATCACGGAACCGAGGGGCCGGTAGCTCACCTCGTCACTCTCGGTTTGGAGCAGGAGGCTGCCACGGTCCGGCTCGCGCTGAATACATACTGCCGTCCCTTTCTACTAGCTCCGAATTTTCTGGGAGTATGGTGTCCCGAGGGACGCAATATTCGTCTGGCATGCTTCGAGCCCGATCAGCTCAAAGCGTTCGACGTGGCAGAGGTAGCGGGCTGGTTCAAGCAATCCTCGGAGCGGATTTACTCGGCCACGGCTCCGATTGCCGACTTCGAAATTCCGCTGTCTTTGACTGCCGGCACACACAAGATAGAGACACCTTCTGAGTTCTCCACGATCGATGAACTCATCGTTCCGACCAGTTATAAGCCAATGACCCAGGACGATCCCGCGTTTGCGCTGTTCGTCTTCTATTTGCAGGCAGGGTTGGTGCAAGTGCTACCGCAGAAGTGGTTCACCGCCGCGCAGTATCAGATCGGGCAGCAGTGGATCACCCGAGCCACCCGCGATCCGGAGTCGCAGCGGATTCTGGGGGAGTGCTTCGGAGTGGGGACGTTTCTGCTGGAAGAGGACGGGTGCCGGCTGGCGGAGTGGATCGAACGATCGTAAGTCGCGGCCGTACTCGTCCCTGACATCGATGTCGCAGACTTCAATTCAGCTCGAACAACATCAAGGTATCAGCCTCTTGCGATTGCAGTCAGGTGACGGCATGAACCGCCTCACCCAGACCTGCGTCGTTTCACTTACGGAAACATTGCATGGGCTGAGGCGTGAAGCATGCACCCTGGTTATTGCTGGAAATAGCCACTTCTTTTCAGTCGGAGCAAATCTGGAGGAAATCGCGACACTTAAAGGCCCCGCAGCTTACCAGTTCTGCAGATTGGGGCAAGGCTTGATGGCAGCGATCGAGAACTTCCCTGCCCCTGTCTATGCCGCTATTTCCGGATACTGTATGGGTGGTGGACTCGATCTCGCCCTGTCCTGTCATCGGCGGATTGCTTCGCCAAATGCCATCTTCGGACACCGAGGAGCCGCGTTAGGACTCATCACGGGCTGGGGGGGAACGCAGCGGCTGCCGCGATTGATCGGGAAGGCGCGAGCACTGGAAATGTTCGTTGCTGCCGGGAAAGTAAGCGCGGCGCAGGCGCTTCGCATGGGTTTGATTGATAGGATCGCCGAAGATCCGATTGCGGAAACGTGTCGATGGATTCGCGACATGCGCTAACTCTTCCAATCCCGACGATGCTGCATTGCGCCGTTCCGCCCAGCTGGTATACCGTAGTCAGTCCGTCTGTAGTCAGTCCGTCTTAAGACCCTCATGGCTAACCGAAATGAAGCCTTGGCCGTAAACACGTCAACTGCGGGTACTGTGCTCACGACAAAAGTTGATGCCACGTCAGCTCGGTTCGAAGCCAACATGCGCTTCCTGGCCGATCTCATGTCACAAGTGCGCAATGAAGGGGAGAAGATCTGCGAGGGTGGAGGCGCCAAAGCCATCGAAAGCCAGCATGCCAAGGGCCGCCTGACGGCGCGGGAACGGATCGCTCTACTAGCTGATCCGGACACGTTCTCTGAGCTTGGGCTCTATGCGGCGCACGGCATGTACGAAGAATGGGGTGGCGCGCCAGCTGCCGGGGTCATTACCGGCATGGCGCGGGTGCATACGCGGCTGGTGTTGATCATCGCAAATGACGCTACCGTGAAAGCTGGCGCATTCTTTCCGATGACGTCCAAGAAAGTGATCCGGGCGCAGAACATCGCGATGGATAATCGCATTCCTACGATCTATCTGGTCGATTCTGCGGGAGTCTTCCTTCCCTTACAAGAGGATGTTTTTCCCGATACCGATGATTTTGGGCGCGTGTTTCGCAATAATGCAGTGATGTCGGCGATGGGTATTCCGCAGATCGCCGCGATCATGGGAATGTGCGTGGCAGGTGGCGGGTATCTGCCGGTCATGTGCGATCACGTGTTGATGACAGACGGCAGCGGACTGTTCCTAGCGGGGCCGGCTTTGGTGCAGGCAGCCATCGGACAGAAAGTATCGGCCGAGGAGTTGGGCGGCGCAGCGATGCACTCGGCGATCAGCGGGACCGTCGATTTTCGCGAAACGAATGACAAGGCGTGCATCGAGAGGATCCGTTCAATCGTCGAGAAGTGGGGATATCGACGGCTGTCGCCCTGGGATCGCAAGAAACCTGTGGAGCCCGTCCTGGCCGCGGAGGAGATCTATGGCATTTATGATCCGTCGCCCGCACGTCCGTATGACATGAAGGAAGTGCTGGCGCGCATTCTCGACGGCAGCCGCTTTGACGAGTACAAGCCCGAGTATGGGAAGACCCTGATCTGCGGATACGGCAGGATCGGGGGATTCGCCGTCGGCATCGTTGCTAATCAGAAACTGCATGCTCAGCAGACCGATCATGAAGGGCATAAGCGGGTGGAGTTCGGTGGGGTGATCTACACCGAGTCGGCGGAGAAAGCCGCTCGCTTCATCATGGACTGCAATCAGAATCTGATTCCTCTCGTCTTTTTCCATGATGTCAACGGCTTCATGGTGGGGCGCGATGCGGAATGGAGCGGCATCATCAAAGCCGGCGCCAAGATGGTGAACGCGGTTTCGAATTCTGTGGTCCCAAAGATTACAGTGATCGTGGGCGGCTCGTTTGGGGCTGGCCACTACGCCATGTGCGGGAAGGCCTATGATCCGCGGTTTGTTTTCGCCTGGCCCACAGCGCGTTATGCAGTCATGAGCGGAGACTCGGCGGCCGGGACTCTGGTCGAGATCAAAGTGAAGCAACTCGAACGCGGCGGGAAGAAGTTGAGCGATGAGGAAAAAAAGGAGCTCTACGAATCAGTAAAGCGAACCTACGATGAGCAAACCGATCCACGTTATGGCGCAGCGCGCTTGTGGATCGACAAGATCATCGATCCTATCGAGACCCGGGAAGCGATCACCGAGGCTTTGGAAGCGGCCGCGCTGAATCCGGATGTGCCGGAGTTCAAAGTGGGAGTGCTGCAAACGTAAGAACAACTTCCATTTCCACGGATTCACCCGGATGCGCACGGACTAGAAGCAGATCAACTTGATCACAGATGCGTGACAATCCGTTTTAATTCATGACCTAGAGTCTATGGCCGACACTGTAAAACTGATTGAGTGCCCTCGCGATGCCTGGCAGGGCCTTAAGGGGATGATTCCCGCCGATCTGAAGGCGAACTATCTGAAAGCCTTGATCAGCGCAGGATTCAAACACATCGACGCCGTCTCGTTCGTATCGCCGAAAGCAGTGCCCCAGATGGCAGACTCCGAAGATGTGTTGAAGGAACTCGACCCGCCGGATGATGTCGAGATTATCGGAATCGTCGTCAACGAGAAGGGCGCACAGCGGGCCATTGAAACACACGCCGTATCAACCTTGGGCTTCCCTTATTCCATATCAGAAACCTTCCTGAGGAAAAATCAAAATCAGTCTCCCGAGGACGCACTTGAGGAACTGGAGAAAGTTCAGAAAAAGGCCGACGACGCTGGGCTCGAGGTCGTAGTTTACATCTCTATGGCCTTCGGCAATCCGTATGGTGATCACTGGAGCGTCGAGGAAGTCTTGGACGCCGTGGAATTGCTCGAAGGCGAAAACCTGCACATGATCTCACTCGCTGACACAGTGGGGATGGCGAGTCCCCAGCAGATCGCTGAAGTGATTCGGGCTGTCCAAACGAAATATGATTATCTCGAGATTGGCGTGCACTTACACAGCCGCCCTGAGCAGGCCGGAGACAAAATCCTTGCTGCATACGACGCGGGCTGTCGGCGTTTCGACTCGGCAATCGGCGGACTGGGAGGCTGTCCTTTCGCGCAAGACGCACTGGTGGGGAACATTCCGACGGAGAAAGTAATGGAGGCGCTTCGCCAGCGGAGTGCCCAGTTGCCAGCCTTGAAATCACTCGATACTCTTCTGAAGGCAACAGGGGGTATCGCGGCGAAGTATTCGGAGTCTCACGCCGCGGATTAGTCGCCATCGATCGAACATTGTGAAATCGAGCACGGGACATCGGTTTTTCCTATGAACTACCACACGGTTCAACTTGCGTACGAGGACAGGGTGGCAACGCTTACCCTGAATCGTCCGGAGAAGCGCAATGCGATCAGCTTTGAATTGATCGACGATCTGGTACGGGCGCTCGACGAGGTGGCGAAGTCCGATGCGATTGTGCTGATCGTGACCGGGGCGGGAAAAGCCTTTTGTTCGGGGATGGATCTGGACAATCTGAAAGCGTTGCTTGGCCGCACTCCAGAACAGAATCTGCAGGACTCGCAGACAATGGTGCAACTGTTTCGATCACTCTACGAGTTCCCGAAGGTGACGATCGCCGCTGTGAATGGCCCGGCGATCGCCGGCGGAACGGGGTTAGCGCTGTTGTGCGATTTTACGCTGGCAGTGCCGGATACGAAGTTTGGCTATACCGAAGTACGAATCGGATTCGTGCCGGCTATTGTGTCGACATTCCTGCTCCGCCAGGTCGGTGAGAAACAGGCGCGAGACCTGCTGTTGACGGGAAGAATTTTCGGTTCCGAGGAAGCGGCGCGTATGGGGCTAATCAACGAAATTGTGCCCGCGACAAATCTCATGGCTCGGGCCCGGGAATTGGCTGCATTGCTGACGGAAAACAGCGCGTCTTCACTTCGGGCCACTAAGCAGTTGCTCACCGATCACGCGCGTATGGAACTAGAGGCACATATGGAAGCAGCGGTGCGTGAGAACGCGGCAATCCGGAGGACAGCGGATTTTCGCGAGGGAATTACTTCATTCTTAGAAAAGCGCAAGCCAGTCTGGACGGGGAAATGAGTTCCCACCATCAACCTGCTACGAACGAGACTCGCCTGCGTGTACGCTATGCGGAAACCGATCAGATGGGTGTCGTGTATCACTCGAACCACCTGATCTGGTTCGAAGTGGGGCGGGTGGAACTGATGCGGCAGATGGGATTTTCCTACCGCGACATGGAACGCGAAGACGGACTTTACATCGCCGTGGCCGAAGCCAGGTGTCGGTACCGCGCTCCAATTTATTACGATGAGGAAGTCATTGTGCGCACCTGGTTAAAGACGGTACGCGAATCTGTGATTAAGTTCAGCTACGAATTGGCTCGACCCAATACCGGAGCGGTGCTGGCCGAAGGCGAGACCACGCATATCGTTACGAATTCAGAGATGAAAGTCTCTGCCCTGCCGGACAAGTATCTTAGCGTGTTCCGCGCCGCAACTGGGAATAACAGATAGACTCGAGGACTCTTTTGAACGCTCTGCACCTCACTGGAAACGATCTCAGACTGGAGGATGTGCGCGAGGTCGCAATATCGCGCCAAGCGGTCCTGCTCTCACCGGATGCCCGCGAGGCCGTGAATCTGGCGCGCACCGTGGTCGACGAGATTGTGGCCGGGAATAAGTTGGCGTATGCGATCACGACTGGAGTCGGCAAGCTGAGTGATGTTCGGATTCTCGGCGACCAGATCCGCGAACTGCAAGTGAACCTAGTGCGATCACACGCCTTCGGCGTGGGCTCTCCTCTTCCCCTTGCGGAAACTCGGGCCATGATGCTTTTGCGAGCAAACTCGCTCGCCAAAGGCCACTCCGGCGTTCGTGCAGCGGTGATCGATATACTCTGCGAGATGCTGAATCGAGGCGTCATCCCGTTCATTCCATCGCAGGGCAGCGTGGGCGCGAGCGGGGATTTAGCCCCACTTGCGCATCTGGCACTCGCTCTGATCGGTGAAGGCGAGTGCCACGACGAGACAGGAACTCGCTTCCCGGCTTGGGAGGCTTTGAAGCGGGCTCAGATCAAGCCGCTTGTCCTTGAGGCCAAAGAGGCGATCTCTCTCATCAACGGCACACAAGCTATGCTGGCGGTCGGCACTCTGGCATTGCTGGCAACTGAGACTCTTGTGGATACCGCTGATGTGCTGGGCGGACTTTCGTGCGACGCTTTGAAAGGAACCGATACGGCATTCGATGTCCGCATTCACGAGGTGCGCCCGCATGCGGGACAAATAAAAACCGCCGCAAATCTACGCCGCATGCTCGAAGGCAGCCAGATTCGCGAGTCCCACCGCGAGTGTGGGCGGGTACAGGACGCGTATTCGTTGCGCTGCATACCGCAGGTGCATGGCGCCGTCCGCGACACTCTGGCATACTGCCGATCGGTATTTGAGACCGAAGCCAACTCGGCGGTAGACAATCCGCTGGTCTTCATCACCGACCCAAAGAGCGGTGGGGGCGACGTAATCTCCGGCGGAAATTTTCATGGAGAGCCTCTGGCGTTCGCACTGGATTTCCTGGCGATTGCATTGAGTGCGCTGGCAGGCATCAGCGAGCGGCGGATCGAAAGGATGGTAAATCCTGCTCTGAGCGAAGGCCTGCCGCCATTCCTTGCTCCAGGCGCCGGCCTGAATTCCGGATTCATGTTGCCGCAGGTTACCGCCGCCGCGCTGGTCAGTGAAAACAAAGTATTGGCCCACCCGGCTTCGGTGGATTCCATCACCACCTCGGGCAACAAGGAAGATTATGTATCGATGGGGATGACCGCGGCACTCAAACTGCGGCGCGTCGTCGACAACACTCGGAATGTGCTGGCGATCGAAGCCATGGCGGTTGCCCAAGCGCTTGATTTCCTTGCCCCGCTGAAGACCTCAAAACGTGGACAAGCGGCGCACGCGGCCATACGAAGCGTGTGCGCCCCGATTGAGAAGGATCGCGTGATGTACGCGGACCTAGAACGAACGGCAGAACTGATCGCTAAAGGGAAAGTCGCTGCTGCACTGGCTTAGTTGTTAAAGTTATGAAGACGTTTACGGAATACCTGAAATTCCATACGAAGACGCATCGCGCATACGTTCACATCACACCGCAATTGGAGCAGATCGTGAGCAAGAGCGGAGTCAAGGAAGGCATGGTGCTTGTTTCGGCCATGCATATCACGGCCGGCGTCTATGTAAATGACAATGAAAGCGGATTGATCGAGGACATCGACAAGTGGCTAGAGCACCTCGCCCCTTTTCGCAAAGACTACCAGCATCACGATACCGGGGAAGACAACGGCGACTCTCACCTAAAAGCATTGCTGATTCATCATGAGGTGATTGTGCCCATCACTGCCGGGAAGCTCGATCTGGGAACATGGCAGCGGATTTTCTATGCTGAGTTTGACGGCCAACGGGACAAGCGGGTCATCGTAAAAGTTATGGGAGAGTGACGCGATGTCGGAAGAGCTGAACGAACTGAAAGAACATGCCGAACACGCCAAGGAAGATCCCTCCCTGGCGCCGATCTCGGTGACCATGGCCGTGCTAGCGGTCCTGGTCGCGGTCGTGACCTTGCTGGGTCACCGCGCCCACACAGAAGAAGTTGTGCTGCAGGCCAAGGCATCGGATCAATGGGCCTACTATCAAGCAAAGAATATCCGCCGGCATGAGGATGAAATCTTCAGCGACCTCGCCTCCGTGGAGACCACGACGGACGCGGCGGCCCTGGCCAAATTGCGGGAGAAATACTCCAGCGAGGCGGCACGCTACAAAGACGATCAGAAGCAAATCGAGGACAAGGCAAGAGAGATGGAGGCCGAAGTCGCAACCGAGAGGAATCGAGCCGATCGTTTTGACTTGGCAGAGGTATTCCTGGAAGTTGGGCTGGTGATCACTTCCATCACCCTGCTGTCAGGCCGCAGGTTTTACTGGGCGCTCGGCCTCTTGATGGCTGCGATCGGCATTACGCTGGCCGCCACAGCCTTCTTCGTACACTGAGACGAAGGTTCCCACGGTTCCCGGCGTCACGCCCTGTTGCGTGAGCCCGCCAGTCTGGCTAATCGTCACTCCATCAGCCGACCGAGCGATTTGTCGCTGTATTTTAGCCAGTCCACAATCGAGACTTTTTGGGTTCCCTCGACTGTTGATGAAAATGTTCTCCGGCTTGATATCGTGGTGAATGATACCTTTCTGGTGGGCAGTATCCAGGCCATCGGCGACTTCAATCCCGATCTTCAGCCATTGCTCGACCTTGAAATGGCGCCCTGAACATCACCTGGCAAGCTCTGGCTATCGATGAATTCCATCGCGATAAAAGCTTTGCGGGCTTCTTTGCTGATATCGCGGGTCTCGCGCAACTTCGTCGGGCAGAAACTTGAGGGCCACAAAACGACGGAGGCGCGAGACTTCTCCTTGTACACAACGCCCCTGCTACCGGCACCGTGTTTCTCGACGATGTGATAGTGAGAGACGGTCTGACCGACAAGGCCGCCACTGCTCGAACCACTGGCTTGTTTCCTCGCGACCTACAGGACGTGCCCTTTCGTACTGAACGCCCTCACTTATATGTGTGATTTCAATCACACCCGGAATGACAACCCTGGGTCAGAATCGGCACTGGGTTCGAGGGGGAGAAGGTGGCGTAGTAATGGAGAAGTCAGATGGAAGGCCGGTGCCGGTGTGCATGCTGGCGCACGAAATGATAAACCGATTGTCTGTAATCGTCGGCAACTGTGACCTTATGGGTACCAAGATTTCCGCTGATTCCGAGTGTGCAAAGCGCCTATCTGCTATCCGGGAAAGTGCGCGCGTTATGGCGGCAGAACTGAACAGACATCAGTGTGAGCTTCAGGGCCTGATGCGTACTACCGTGATGGAAAAGGGCAAGTTTCTTACTTAAGCTTTTGTGGGTGGGTTGGCTGGCGTGTAGGTGCAAGGATAAGCTCCGAACGGGTTTGGTGATTGTGTCGTATTGTGCACGGGCTGGAAATTCAAATCGTAATCGGCAGTTTATGCACTCTGGAAATCTGCCTTGCGGAGACACCAGAAGGCCGAGGGGATGATGCGAAAGCGGCGCAGAACCGACGGCTGACATCACATCTTCCAACTCTCCCAACATTGTTGGGATCGTTTTTCAAAGCTTATCCCGTTTCCAGACCTTGCAGAAGATATTGCTGAAACCGACTGGGGAAGGAAGAGGACGAACGTGTTGTTCACCTTTAGTCTCTCGTCAGCTCTCGCGACGGTGATCAGCAGCATGGCAAATACGGCCAGCAGTCCCCAGGTGGAATACGTGCCTGCACCGTCTCAATCTTGAACGATTACCGTCCCGATGCGGGCATGTTCTTCAATAGCTTCGCCACCGTGACGTTCAAGGCACTCTCGCCTGACTTCTCGATCGGTAACCGTAGTACCTGTTCTGAAGGTTTGCTGTTATGCGCCGATACGAGGGTGCCATAAAGTTTGTCCGTATAAGGTCAAGATCTGTATCAATGAGCGGTTCGGCCCGTACTCAAGAATTGAAAGAACGCTGGCTGCAAACCAAACTTTCCTCGCGGCAGCGGTTCAGTTACTCCGCTCTCAATGCTTCCACGGGATCGATTCGAGCAGCGCGGCGAGCCGGCAGATAGCTTGCCAGCGCAGCCGCGATGGCCAGGAGGAGCGGCACAGCGAGGAACGTCAGGGGATCAAGCGGGCTGATGCCGAAGAGCAGTGTTTTCATGAGTCTCATGAGGGCGGCTGCCGCCCCGAGGCCAATGACGACGCCAATTCCCGTCAACACGAGCGCGGATCGAACGAACATCCATCGCAGCACACCCTTCTGTGCCCCGAGCGCAAGGCGGATTCCTATTTCGCGAGTGCGCTGCGAAACAGCGTACGATATGACTCCGTAAACGCCAATCAGACTTAGTGCAAGCGCCATTGCGCCGGCAATCGCCAGCATGACGAGCGTGAATGAGGTGCGTTCGAGCGACTGGCTGTAGATCTCCTGCATGGTGTTCACCGACGCGAGCGGCAAGCTTGCGTTCACTGACCAGACAGCTTGTTGCACCCGCTTGAGGAAGCTTTCAGTTCCGGCACGGTTGCTGCGAATCGCGAACGTGACGAAGCGCGGGGCATCAATGGTCGGCTTCGCCGTATACGGATCGTGGAGCATCGCCGGCCAATAGATGATGGCAGGCGCTTTTTCGTCGACGCCATGTAGGCGCACATCTTCGACGACACCGATCACCTCTTGCCAGGGCGAGTTCGAGAATTGGCGGAGACGTTTGCCGACGGCGGCCGAGGCCGAGCCCCACGACTCGCGCGCAAAATTCTCCGACACGATCACCCTGGGTCGCAGGTCGTAGTTGTCAGTCCATGTGAAGTCGCGACCCGCAACCAGACGA
Source organism: Candidatus Sulfotelmatobacter sp. (assembly GCA_035568275.1). Classification (GTDB taxonomy): domain Bacteria; phylum Acidobacteriota; class Terriglobia; order Terriglobales; family Acidobacteriaceae; genus Sulfotelmatobacter. The sequence goes on along the minus strand of DATMOO010000381.1, from coordinate 23,509 downwards.
GTGCCCATCGCGTTGAAATACGCTGGTGAAACGAAGTTGAAGAGCCTGAGGGGAGGCTCTCCGCCTTCGTAACTTTTCCCTTCTACGCGAATCTCGTCCCAGTTGGGATCGACGTTCTCCATGGGCACCGCACCCGCGAACCCAACCGAAGTGACTCCCGGAATGGCAGCAAGTTTGTCTGTGATGTTGTTCTGAACGTGTGTGACCGTTTGCGGATCGGAGATCAGCAAATCAGGAATCCAAATGTGCATGGTCTGCACGTGTTGGGGATCGGCAAAGCCGGGCTCGACATTGTGTAGCGCCGCGAAGGTGCGAATCATAAGCACAGCGCTAACCAGCAGAATGAGTGCCATCGATACCTGCGCTGTGACCAGCACATTGCGAGAGCGCTGCCGCCCACGGCCTTCGCTGGCCGTCCGGGTTGTGCTTCCCAGGGTCGCGGAGCCCTGTGTCCGGGCGTATCTTAACGCCGATATGGATCCGAACAACAATCCCGACAGAACCGACAATGCGAGAGTGAAAGCGAGCGAGCGCGCATCGAGAGAGATCTCACTCAGGCGCGGCAGATCGGCTGGGCCGCTGGCCACGAGAAGACGCAGGCCCGCAAAGGCTACCCCTACGGCAATTACGCCGCCCAAGAGCCCGAGCGAGACGCTCTCGATCAGCAGTTCGCGAGCGATGCGCATGCGGCCGGCGCCCAACGCGGCTCGAATGGAAAGCTCCTGGTGGCGCGACTCCGCGCGAACCAGCAGGAGGTTGGCGACGTTGGTGCACACAATCAGCATGACCAGTCCGACGGTCGCCATGACCACCCACAGCACACCATCTATGCTGCCGATGACCAGCTGTTTCAAAGAACGGAAGGCGGGGGTAATTCGCCACGTCTCATAATAATGCGGATTCGTGCCGGGGCCGTTCGACCACGAATCCATCCATACCGCAATCAGGCGCGCAATGTCGGCGTCAGCTTGGGCGAGTGGCATACCTGGTTTGAGACGGGCGATTCCGTAGTAGCCAAAACCGGCTAGCTTCTGATTGGCACGCTCCAAAGCCAGTGGTACCAAGAGATCGAAGTCGCGATCAACCAGCCGGAAACCGCGTGGCATGACGCCAACGATCTCCCTGCTTTGCGCGTCCACTTGAATGGCGCGTCCAATGACTTTGCGATCCCCACCAAAACGCCGCTGCCAATAGCCGTAGCTCAACATGACGGTCTTCCCGCCATGTGGATCCTGATCGGCTTGAGCAAACCAGCGGCCGGCCGCGGGGGGAACGTCGAGTGTCTGCAACACGCCGTCGCTTAACATCTCGGTTCGCACCTGTTCCGGTTCAGCTACGCCCGTTACACTTGCGTTGCTTGGCGTCCAGATACCCATCGACAGGAAGCTTCGGTTCTGTTCGGAGAAGGTGAAGTACATCGACGCCGAAAGCTGAAGACCGCTGGAAAAATTAGCCAGGCCTCCGGCGCCGGGAGCATTAAACCACAACGAGACAAGCTGTCCCGAATCGGGGTAAGGCAGGGGCTTCAAAAGGACGCCGTTGACCACGCTGAACACCGTAGTATTGGCGCCGATGCCGATGGCCAGCGTGAGTAGAACGGTCGCGGCAAAGCCTGGCGATTTTCCCAGCCGGCGGAAGGCGAATTTTAGGTCGGCCAGAATGGATTCGAACGCCGGCCACTGCCATACTTCACGGCTGCGCTCCTCGAGAAGTGTCACGTTGCCAAATTCGCGCCGCGCCATCTGCCCGGCTTGCTTGCGTGACATGCCGTCGGCCATTAATTCCTCAGTTCGCTCTTCGATGTGCTCTTGGACCGAGATGGAGATATCCTCATAGCGGCGACGCCGGGAGAAAAACTGAGCCAACCATTCCATCGTAGGCCTCCTATACTTTGGCAACAGCGAGCACGCGCGTGATGCCGGCGAACATCTTTTCGACGCTGATGACTTCTTTTTCGAGGTGGCGGATGCCCGCGTCGGTAAGCCGGTAAATCCGCGTAGGGCGCCCCTTGGCGGAGGTTCCGGTTTCCGCTTCGAGCCAGCCTTCCTTCAGCATCCGCTGGAGCGCGGGATAGAGAGAGCCTTCCTCCACCTGAAGCAGGTCGTCGGAAACCTGCTGGATGTGCTTCACCAGCGCATAGCCGTGCATAGGTTTCAACCGCAGGGACTGGAGAATCATCACTTCCAGCGCGCCAGGAAAAAGATCGCGATGTTCGGGGTTGTTTGCCATCGGGACGCATTCTAGATTAGACATACCTATTTGCGCAATAGGTATTTTGAAACACTTGGCGTCACAGAAGAAATTCGTCCTGGGTTGCCGGAAACGTCGGGGCTCATCTACGCGGTAGCGTCCGCCGCGCCAGCGACTTAGTCCTGGTCCCTCATCCGTCCACAACTCGGAAGACTTGATCCTCCCGCTTGCCCAATGTGCTCGCAGAGCGATTAGACGATTTCGATTTAAGGGCAAGTGGAACACTGACGTAGTGCCGGTCACGGACAAAGGAGACTCCACCCGCTTACGCATGATGATGCTGGAGGAACTCCAGCGCGCCGCCACTACTTGCGAGATCGCGACTCGCACGTACTTGCGATACGTGACTGCGTTCGCCAATTTTGACGCATGCCGACAAACCAAGAAACACAACCAGTGGCCGGTGACAGATGGCGAATTATAGGAGGCGGGAGGATCAACATCAACCAACTGCAACCTTAAAATTTCTTCAGAATTGGGGGTGGGTCAGCAGCTTGCAACGCGACATGAGGTCTTGCCAAGAACGTCGCCACAAGGCCGCAGGCGGCAGCGAAGGACAGCCACATCCCGGGGACCGCCTGGTTCCGAGTAACGTGAATCAGGTACGTGCAGACGGCGGGTGTGAAGCCCCCAAAGATCGCGGTGGCCAGGCTATAGGCAAGCGCAAAACCCGTCGTGCGCACGCTGGCCGGCATGATTTCGGTAAGAAAAACGACCATGGCCCCGTTATAGCTGCCATAGATGAACGAGAGCCACAGTTCGACGGTGAGCAATCTCGAGAAAGATGGTTTGCCAACAAGCCACAGTATCGCAGGATAAGCGCTGACCAGCATGAGAACTGTGCAAATGAGAAGCAACGGCCGACGGCCTACCCTATCGGAAAGCGCTCCCACCACGGGGAGCCACAAAAGATTCGACGCGCCGACGCAGAGGGTAACGATCAGACTGTCAATGCTGGCCAGGTGCAGGACGGAGCTGCCGAACGTCGGCGTATAAGCCGTGATCATGTAGAACGACACCGTGGTCATGGTTACTAACATCATTCCGACAATCACCATCTGCCAGCTGGCAGTCAGAGAATGCAAAATCTCGGAAACGCTGGGCTTGTGCTTGCGGGCAACGAACTCGTCGGTCTCCTGGAGAGAACGTCTCAGCCTGAAAAGAAATGGGATGATCACGCAGCCAAGCAGTAATGGGACACGCCATCCCCACTGCATCATCTTTTGCGGCGACAACTTGGAACTCAATATGACTCCGACCAGGGCGGCGAACATGACGGCTACCTGTTGACTCGCCGATTGCCAGCTGACGTAAAAGCCTTTGTGTCCCGGAGTGGCGATCTCCGACAAATAGACCGACACACCGCCCAGCTCCATCCCGGCTGAAAACCCCTGTAGCAGACGGCCAACGAGCACAAGTAGCGGAGCGATCAGGCCTATTGTCGCGTAACCCGGCATGCAAGCGATGGAAATGATCCCCACCGACATGAGGCTTAGCGTCAGAATGAGTCCGGAGCGGCGTCCATGACGATCGGTGTACGCGCCCAGCACAATGGCGCCTAGAGGCCGCATCAGAAAACCCGCCCCGAAGGTCATCAGCGAGGACATTAAGGATACGAATGGATTCCGGCTGGGAAAGAAGGCATTGCCGATCGCAGTGGCGTAATACCCAAAGACCATGAAGTCGTACATCTCCAGGAAATTGCCGCTGGAGACACGTATCACAGACCAGATATTTGTTTTCCGATTCTGCGGTGTGATCTCCGGCATGGACTCGATCAATGCCGCTGGCTGGAGTGGAAGTAGCGATTCGCCCATTGGATTTCTTGTTGGAACGCTTTCGCGATCACCGGGTCGTGCTCACGCTCAAACCTGCCGAACCGCGTCCGGAATTCCATCGTTTGCACTCATGTCGAGTAGCGGGAGCTCGACACGGAAGCAACTGCCGCGGCCCTCTCGACTCGAGACTTTGACGTCAGCATTATGCGCAGTGCAGATCGCCTTGACGATGGACAGACCTAGTCCCGCCCCGCCGTTGGCACGGGAGCGGGCTTTATCCGCACGGTAAAAGCGCTCGAACACATGAGTAAGAGCGTGAGTTGGAATGCCGGGGCCATCGTCGGAGACTTCGAGGACCGCGGTGTTTCCTTCTCTGCTGACACTGACATCGATCACGCCACCTTCCTGGGTATATTTGATGGCGTTATCGATAAGGTTGACGATCACTTGCTGCAGGCGAGTCCGGTCTCCTTCCACCGGGACGCCGACGGCCACATGGGTGCGAATCCGGATCGATTTTTCCTGTGCCAGCAACCTCATTTCGTCCGCAGTCGATGCAGCCATGTCACCCAGGTCCAGGCGTGTCTTGTCCATCTTCACTTCGCCGGCATCAAGGCGCGAAATAGCCAGAAGGCTTTCGACGATGCGAGACATCCTGTGAGTCTCTTCCAGTGCGCTGCCAATCTGATCTCCCAAAGCGGTATCCCGGCGTTGGTTCTGCGCGATACCTTCCAGTTCCAACTGGAGGATCGTCAAGGGCGTGCGCAACTCGTGAGAAGCATCGGCCGAAAAACGGTTGATGTGTTGAAACGCCTCGTCGAGTCTCTCGATCATGCGGTTCAGTGCCGTAGAGAGTCGCTCCAATTCGTCGCCGGTGCGGATCACCGGCAAACGCTCGCTCAGGTTCGAGGAAGTGATTCCCTCAGCTCTCCTGGTGATCTCGTCCACTGGCGCCAGAGACCGCCTCATCAACCAGTAACCGCCCGCAACTGCAAGTGAAACTACAAACGGCATGTAGATCGCAAATATCCGCAGCAGCCCATGCAGTACGAGTTTGACTTGGTTGTAAGGGGCGCCACTTTCCACGAAGAATCGATTTCCATCGGCGGTTGTAAGAGTCATCGAATCGATAAGTAACCGGTTTCCCGCCTCGAAGCGAATCTTTCCTGGACCATCCTTTTCGCTATCGGGTGGAAGAGGGATTCGCGAAGGATCGAACATTCCGTCCTTGGGCTCACCGGAAATGTAAACGGTGCCCTCGCCCTCGCGTACAACGCGAATGAAGCGTCCATTCACCTCAGGGGCATAAGCCTCGTTGATCTCTGTTGCCAGCCACGAATTGTCTTTGACCGACAGTTGGGAAAGTAGCTCTGTCCCGATCGTCTGGCACTCAGTCGCCAGCGTTCTTTGAAGAGTCCAGTCAAGATACCGTTCCAGACCGAGATATACCGAGACGCCAAACACGATAAGCGCTCCGGCCAGCAATCCGGCGTACCAGGCGGTGATGCGAAAGCGGAGAGACCGTGTATTCATGGCTGCTCTCCGGGGCCGATGGTGTAGCCCACTCCGCGCACCGTGCGAATAAGCTTCTGCTCGAATGGATCGTCGACCTTGTTCCGAAGATGTCGAACGTACACGTCCACGATGTTGGTAATACCATCAAAACTCTGGTCCCACACGTGTTCGATGATCATGGTGCGCGAGAGTACTCGTCCGGCATTCGACATCAGATACTCCAGCAGGGAATATTCCTTTGCCGTAAGGTCGATCCGCTTGCCCGCTCGCTTCACCTGCTGTGACAGACGATCGAGTTCGAGATCACCGACGCGTACCAGGCTGCTACGGGTGACTGGCCCGCGCCGAAGCAGGGCTTTCACCCGAACCAGAAGTTCAGCAAACGCAAATGGCTTTGTCAGGTAGTCGTCGGCCCCGGCCTCAAAATTTCCCACTTTGTCCGCAACCGCATCGCGAGCAGTCAGGATCAGAACGGGGACCTCCACATTATCCTTTCGAATGCTGCGTAGAACCTGGTTACCATCCACCATGGGCAGCATGAGATCAAGAATCACCAGATCGTAGTGGTAGGTCGTAGCCAGATCGAGCCCCGACTTGCCGTCTCTGGCAACATCAACCGCAAATCGCTCCTCGGTCAATCCACGGGCGACAAACGTGGATACCTTGGCTTCGTCTTCGACTAACAAAATGCGCATGGTTCTCCGGCCAGTAAGTATATTGCGGTTCGAGCTAAACCGTTAGAAAAGTCAGATGAAAACTTGTTCAGAAAGGCGGACTGTATGCCGGGCTCACGATCCTGAATAACGTTTCATCTGATCTTCATGGGGTGTTAATGTGAACCCTCCACGATTGACGTCCTGCCATGCTGAAGAAATATAGTGCCGGTTTCCTGCTACTGGTATGCTCGTTGGCTCTCGCTCAATCGATCCCAGCACCTGATCACTGGATTGCGGTTCATGCCGGCCATCTGTTTGACGGAAGTGACAAGCTCGCGGCCGATCAGGTCATCTTGATCAAGGGAGACCGCATTGTGAAGGTTGGCGCGGAAAAGAACGTACCAGTTCCCGCCGACGCAGAAGTTATCGATCTCACCCACGCCACAGTCCTGCCGGGCTTGATCGATGCCCACACTCACGTTTTCGGCAATGGCCCGGACTTTGACAACCAGATCCTGCGTGACTCCTACCAATACCGCACGCTGACGGCGCTGGCTAATGCGCAGAAAGATCTGATGGTCGGCTTTACAACGCTGCGTGACCTAAAGACGCTAGGCGCAATGTACAGCGACGTGGACCTGCGCAATGCTATCGACCGTGGCATCGTCACCGGGCCAAGAATGCAGGTTGCGACCAGAGGAATTCAAACCACGGGCGGATTTGTGATGCGCGGCTATTCCCCCGAAGTTCCGCTGCCCAGCGCACTACAGGTGGTCGACTCCCCATGGGCTGGCCGTGAGGCCGTGCGCGATCAGGTCGCGCACGACGCCGACCTGATCAAGGTGTACGCGGCCTATGACTTCCATTTCACCAGCGATGGCAAGCTGGTGAGCCCGCCAACCTTCACCGCGGAAGAAATCAATGCCATCGTGGACGAAGCTCACAAGAAAGGCCGCAAGGTCTCCTGCCACGCTTTTGCTGGAGAGGGTCTCCGCAACTGCCTGAACGCCGGCGTCGAGTCGATTGAGCACGGGGTCGAGTTAGAAGACGCTGATATCGAGCTGATGGCGCAAAAAGGAATCTACCTGGTGCCGACTCTTTATCATTACCAGCTCGATCGTGAACGTGACATGAAAAAGTACGCCGGACACAGCGTTGCCGAGGTCTCAGAACCCAGCTTTCGGAGGGCCCTGGCCGCCGGTGTCAAAGTAGCGTTTGGCTCAGGGGTTGGTCCTTTTCCTCACGGCACGCAAACCAAGGAATTTGAATATCTGGTGAAATTTGGCATGACTCCGCCGCAGGCCATCCGAGCTGCAACATCAGAGGCGGCGCAGCTTATGGGGTGGCAGGATCGGATCGGTTCGGTGGAACCGGGGAAGTTCGCGGATCTCGTCGCGGTGGCAGGTGATCCCATCGCGGACATTACTGAGCTTGAGCGAGTGAAGTTTGTGATGAAGGGCGGCCAGGTGTACAAGAACGAACTGAGATGAGCGACTACATCCGATGACAACCCATATGAGAAGGCGTGATTTCCTCAGAAACGCAGCCAGCGCTGGGGCGGCGTTAGGGGCTCTCGGCGTTTCAGGGCCGATTCGTGCCCGCACCGAGAGCTCTCAGGCATGCGCTGAGACAAGCTTCCCGCAAGTTCAGGAGCTGACCGCCCATGTGTCTGAGTTTGTGGTCAACCTGAAGTTCGCCGACATCCCTGCGGATTCACTCGAACTCGGCAAGAAGTCGATTCTGGATGGTCTGGGACTGGCCCTCAGTGGCTCCAAAGCCGAGACGTGGGGACTCATCCAGCAGTATGTGAAATCTTTCGGCTTTTCCCCGCGCGGCGGCGCGTCGGTGCTGGGATCCGCAGTTCGGCTTCCAGCCCGCTTCGCCGCATTTGCCAATGGCGTGGCCATCCACGTCGACGATTTTGACGACACTCAACTCGCGGTCGCCAAAGATCGAGTGTACGGACTGCTCGTGCATCCCACGGTCTGTGTACTGCCCGCAGCCTTGGCGACAGCCGAGGTCGCTGGAAGAAGCGGAAAAGATTTGCTGGTCGCCTACGAAGCCGGAGTGGAAGTGGAGTGCAAGGTCGCCGAGGCGATCTCCCCGCGCCACTATGAAGACGGGTTCCATTCCACCGGTACCTGCGGAGTTTTCGGGGGGACCGCCGCCTGCGCCAAACTCAAAGGGCTGGATGCAGTACACACCTCGCGCGCTTTTGGGGTCGCCGCCAGCCACGCCGCCGGTCTGCGTGAGAACTTCGGCACCATGATGAAACCGTTTCAGGCAGGCCATGCTACCGAGTCTGGCGTGGTTGCCGCCGACTTCGCTGCTATTGGTTGGACCGCAGCCGAGCAGATTCTGGAAGCGCAGCGTGGCTTCTTCCATGCCTACGGCGGCACGTACGATCCGTCCGTAATTATAGAGCGACTGGCAAATCCCTGGACCTTTCAGAATCCAGGAGTCTCCATCAAGCCGTTCCCTTCGGGTTCTCTGACTCATCCCGGCATGACGGAACTCTCGCGATTGATTCAGGCGAACGCGATTCGAGCTGCCGATGTTGAGCGGTTAGAGGTTGGCGCGAACAAGAACATGGAGAGCACACTACTGCATCACCATCCGAAGACAGGATTGCAGGCGAAGTTCAGCATGGAGTTCTGCATGGCGATTTTGCTGCTAGACGGAAAAGCAGATCAGACGAAATACACCGACGCTGTGGTGAACCGCGCCGACGTACAGAAGATGATCGAGCGAGTTCGCTTCTATGTCGATCCCGAGGCCGAAAAGGCTGGGTACGATAAGATGACGACCATTCTTAAAATTACCTTGAAGGATGGACGCACGATCTCCGGACACGCTGACTTTGGCAAGGGCAGCCCGATCAATCCCATGAGCTACGATGAGGTCGCGGAGAAATTCCGCGGCTGCGCCGCATTCGCGGAATGGCCGGCCGACAAGGCGAACCAGGTCATCGAGATGGTGCGAAAGCTCGAAGAGGTATCGGATGTCCGCGCACTGACGGCACTTTTGAGCAAATAGGAATTATCGAGGAAGACTGTTGTGAAAAAGCGCGGCTTCACCATGCCGCTAAGATGTCCCCAAATGCGCTTCAGCCCTTGATGGGCTGCCCGTTCAACAGGCTCCTTGTGACAGCGAGGAAAATTGAAAACTTATCGGATAGCGGTAATCGAAGGCGATGGTATCGGGCGCGAAGTTGTGCCCGAAGGTATACGGGTACTCGAGGCAGCGGCTCGGCGGTTTGATTTCTCCTTCTGCTGGCAGCCTTTCGACTGGAGCTGCCAGACGTATCTCGACACCGGCCGCATGATGCCAGCTGACGGCCTCGAGCAGTTACGCCCGTTCGATGCTATCTATCTGGGAGCGGTCGGCTATCCTGGCGTCCCTGACCACACCTCGCTATGGGGCCTCCTGATCCCTATCCGCCGCGGATTCCAGCAATATGTGAACCGCCGCCCCGCGCGCTTGCTGGAAGGGATTACGAGCCCGCTCAGCGGGCGCAAGGCTGGAGACATCGACTTCGTCATCGTGCGGGAAAACAGTGAAGGCGAGTACTCCGAAGCCGGGGGACGGCTCAATCGAGGCACAGAGTTCGAGATGGTGATCCAGGAAAATGTCTTCACCCGTCGCGCCTGCGATCGCATCATCACCTACGCCTTCGAACTAGCCCGCACTAGAAAGAAGCACCTAACCTCGGCCACAAAATCGAATGGCATTGTTTACGCCATGCCCTTCTGGGACGAACGCTTCGCGGTAATTTCAAAGCAATATCCCGAGGTTAAAGCAGACCAATACCATATCGACATTCTTACGGCGCACTTTGTAGCTCACCCCGATTGGTTCGATGTCGTCGTCGGATCGAATCTCTTCGGCGACATTCTTTCCGATCTTGGGGCAGCGGTCGTGGGATCGATGGGCCTTGCCCCATCTGCCAATCTGAACCCCGAACGGGAATATCCGTCGCTGTTTGAGCCAGTCCACGGCTCAGCGCCCGACATAGCCGGCAAAGGGATCGCGAACCCAGTGGCTCAAATCTGGTCAGGAGCGATGATGTTGGAACACCTTGGGGAGAAGGAGGCAGCTCACGCCGTCGAGCAGGCCATCTTCAAAGTTCTGGCCCACTCGGATATCCGCACCCGCGACATCGGCGGCAAGGCCAGCACGCGAGCCATGGGCGAGGTGATTGCTGCCGAAGTTTCAGGTGTAGCCGCGCTGCGCTGAGTCCTTCCCCGGTGTATCTCGGGAAGCCGCAAAAAACTCCCTACGGCTGTACCTCGTACACCCGTAGTTCGGCCACCTGCTTCTCATGATGCGGAACCGCTAGATAGTAGCGTTTCAACTCAGGAACCAGAACGCCTGTCTTTGCGCGAAAGGAAGTTGGAATGTGCCCGACGCGATCGTAGTGATCCGCATCTTGCTCACGGAACACATCGAGAAATTCAGTTCCGGCAAAGTAGATGCGCTTTCCGCCGCCGTCGTACGCCATGTCATCGACCATCGCTGCCGCCGGGTAACCGGTCACAATCTTGCCTGAATCAGAATCAAGGACAACCAGCTTTCCGGGAACGCGAGTTCCTAAGAACAATCGATGCGCATTTTCGTCGAATGCGATTGAGGTGGGATTCTTTCCCGCCTCCGCAACGGACCAGGTTGCTATCAGTGCGCGACTGTTCCGGTCATACACTTCCACGGCATTTTTTCCGCGGACGTTTACGAACATTCGAGGCCCTGATTTCTCGAAGACCATGCCCTCCACGTCATTGGAGTCGATCTTGATATCCGCTTCAGTCTTTCCGGTCGCTACGTCGATGACGCTGATGTAGGCATTGGCCAGCTTGGCATCTTTGCCACCATTTACGACATAGAAGAGCTTGGAGGAGGGATCGTAACCACTCGCATCCGCGCCCTCGCGAACCTTGATGCTACCGGCCGGTTTGTAGGATTCGGTTTCGTAGATCTTGACTTCGCCCAAATCGCTGTCGACGACGAAAAGCTTCTTCAAGTCGGCACGATAGAGCATCGAGTGCGGCGCCTTGACATCGTCAATCGTGTGAATCAGTTTGTTCGTCTTGAGGTCAAAAATCAGAACTTTTGAATTCTCCTCGGCGGTCACGAACAGCCGATTGCCTTCCACGTCTGGCGTCAGGTGGTCGAAGTCTCCGTCGTGTAATTGAGGTAATGGAGTTGACTGCAACAGCTTCAATGGGGCTTTCTCCTCAGCTAGAACGCCGATCGCAAATGCAAGAATTACCGCCCACCCGCTGATTGCCTTCGATAGGTTCAAGTGATCCTCCAGTTTCTACGATTGCAGAAAAATCTTAAAGCAGCATTAAAAGTACATTAAATCGCGTTCAGCCTACTTCGACTGTCGCTATTGGTTTGCCTGCGCTACAGCCAAGCGCTTGGGAACTTTTCCGACTTTCACGCGTGTGACCTCTCGCCGAGTATGAGCGTCGATGATGGATACATCATCTGTTTCCGCATTGCTGATGCACGCATATTTGCCGTCGGGGGTGAAAACAATCCAGTTCGGCCCTTCGCCCGTATTGACCCGTCCGGTGATCTTCTTCGCCTTAACGTTGTAAATGTACATGGCGTCGTCTTTCAGGCTCGAGACCCACAACTCGCTTCCCTCAGGATTCAGCGCCAATCCGTGTGTGAGCGTATCTTGGGTCTCATATTGCAGCTTCTTCAGGGTCGCGTGCTCGGCCGGGATCTCCACTCTCTCTATCACTTTTTGCCCCGGGATATCCACAATGACGAACCCGTGCAGATCAGCCACCGCCACGTACATCGTTTTTCCATCTGAGGAAACGGTGTAGGGCCGTGGTCGGCCACCGGCGGGAATGTGAGCGGCGAAATCCATCTTTTCCAAATCGATGAGATCAATCTCGTTTGATCCCATCGAACTCACATAGATGTAGCGGTTGCTTCCGGTATTGAAAGCGTTGTGCGGTTCCTTGATCGGCAGCGTCTTAACAATTTTCTGCTGCGAGACATCGATTATGTTCACGCTGTCGCCGTCACGAATCGGGACCGCGACATATTTCCCATCCGGCGTTGCGGCGCATTGGTTAGGGCGCCCCGTTACTTTAACCGTGCCGATAATTTGCTGGGTTGCCGTATCAATGATCCTCAAGGTATGGTCGGTCTCAACAGTCACGAATAGGCGCTTGCCGTCCGCCTGCAGACACACGCCATGCACGCGTTCTCCGGCCTTGATGTCACCCGTTACTTTTAATGAGGCCATATCAATAACGCTGATATCGTCTCCCCGGCTGTTCCCGACGTAGAGCTTGAAATCCGGGACGGCGGAATTTTCCGCGCCCCATACGACGGCAGAGATCAACAGCGCTCCGAACGCGCTCCGGTAGGAAAGTCCATTCATAACAATCTCCTAAACCACCTTCATTTTCGCATTGATCCTAATTTCTCACTTAGACCTGAATCATTTCTGAAAGCGTATCCCTTAGTTGGTTGCGTGACGTTTGCGGCCGTGCTGTTCCTCAAGCGCTTGCATGCGCGGACTGCCTTCCCACTGCGAGCATCAACGAGCCTGACACAAACAGACTCGCGACCAGGTACAGCAAGCCCGGGGAGAACGAATGTGTACGGTGAGCCAGATAGCCGATCACCATAGGCCCAATAAATCCCCCGAGGTTGCCGACTGCATTGATCAGTCCAATCGACGCTGCAGCGGCAGATTCGCTCAAAAAAAGCGTGGGCACTGCCCAGAAGACCGGTTGGAATCCATAGAACGCACCGCCAGCCACCACGAACAGTCCCACGGACATATGCAGATTCGAGCTGTACAGAACAGCGAAAGCAAGGGCCAGACCGCAAACGAACACCGGGATCGCCGCATGCCACCTGCGCTCCCGCGTTCGATCTGAATGCCATCCATTCACCTGTTGGGTGATAAAAGCCGCGATGTACGGAAGCGCTGCCAGCAGCGTGACCTTGAGATCGCTCTGGCCCGATAGTCGCTTCAGGATCGTTGGCAGCCAAAACGCGATGCCATAGCTGCCGGTCATGGCGCAGAAATAGCACATGGTTAGCAGGATCACATCACGATGGCGCAGCGCCTCCGATACGCGGAAGGAGCGGCGACGGTTCTTAGCATCCTTCTCCCGCTGTAGTTCGGCGGTGATCCATGATTTTTCATCATCGGGAAGCCACGCAGCCTGGTTCGGCCAATCGGTGAGATACCAGATGGTGATCACGCCCAACCCAACGGCCGGAATTCCTTCAATAATGAACAGCCATCGCCAGCCCCTCATCCCCAGCCATGAGAGTCCTAACAGCAATCCGGCTAATGGCGATCCGATTACATAGGAAAGAGGATTCGCCGCGTAGAAAAATGCGACGGCTTTGGCCCGGTCTTGATATCGAAACCAATGCGTAAGGTAGACGATGACACCTGGCAGAAACCCGGCCTCCGCAGCGCCAACCAGGAAACGTATGACATAGAACTGCCGTGAAGTGTGGATGAAGGCCATCAATGCCGTCACCAGGCCCCAGGAAATCATGATTCGCGCGATCCAGCGCCGGGCGCTCCATCGTTCTGCGATCAGTGCACCGGGAATCTCCAGCAGGAAGTAGCCGAGAAAGAAAACCCCAGCGCCCATGCCAATCACGCCCTCGCTGAAACCAAGGTCGTGGGGCATCTGCAGCGCCGCCGCTCCCACGTTCATGCGGTCGAGAAAGGCGACCACGTAGAGCAGGAACAGAAACGGCAGCAGTCGCCAGGCGATGCGATGCCGCGCACGCTGGGCTACTTCGGGCTCAGCGCCCGAAGCCACGGCGATTTTCGTATTGTGGGTGATCGTTGTCATGGATCAATACGCGAGCCAGCTTTCCGGTGCAAATCGGTAGAGAAACCAAGAGAACCACGGTCGGATGCGGGCGGCCGGCTCACAGCAGTAAGCCTGCCTCCTAAGCCATTGAACAACTTTCCCGCGAGATCAGAAGATCACTTTCACTGCAAACTGAATTTCTCGCGCTGTTGTAGTGGTCCTTGTAATCAAACCCGCCGAAGGGTTCAGCGTACCCGTTCCATCGAAAATATCGGTATTGGTAGGGTTAACCGGCGGAGCAAAGTTCGGGTGGTTGAGAATGTTGAAGATCTCGGCGCGGAACTGAATGTTGAATCTCTCCGAAATTTTCTTAATGTAGTTGTTCTTGAAGAGCGAGAAGTCCAGGGAGGTAATTCCAGGTCCGATCAGAATGTTGCGTCCTGCGTTGCCGCGAAGGTTGAAACACCTCAAATCTCCGGGTGCGAGCGCAGTCCCCAGACTCGGAGGAGCGGGGTTGCAGCTGGCGCTGAAAAATGCTGGGCTGGGAGCTGTGGGAACCGCGAAACATTCCGTCTTGATGTAATTGTTCGGATTCCCGGGATGGGTAAGGTTGCCGCACCCGGAGCCACCCAAGCGGTTCGGGAAGGCCCAATCGTCGCTGCTGAGGGTGTACTGAGGGTCGGAACCCGTTCCCCAGGTTGCTGAGAATGGTACGCCGTCGCTGGCTGTGAAGATGAGCCCGAGCTCCCATCCGCCCAACGCCCACTGGGCCGGCGCAGAAAAAGATTTCGGAGTCGGCAATTCCCAAGACCCATTCACAACAATCGTATGCCCGACGTTGAAGTCCGAGAGGCCACGGCTTAGCCTCATATCGAACCAGTGCAAGCTCGAGATGGAGTTTCCGAACGTGTCCCCAGCCACTGAGGCGGAACTGGTGTCCATGCTCTTGCCCCAGGTATAAGTGCCTTGCACCTGGAGACCATGGCTCATGCGCTTGGACAACTGTGCCTCGAAGGCGTTGAAGTACGAGTGCCCCTCATAAAAGATTCCGCGAACTGATCCGAAGTTGGGGTTGATGGGATTGGGGGCAACGCATTGCGACGGGTCCGCACCGTTAGGGTCGGTCTGATCACATTGCCCAGGCACATAGAGGTTTCCGAGAACGTCCACCTGCGGCCAAAGATATCCGTTAGGGGTCTTGCTTGGAATCACCAGATCGGCTTCGTCTACCTTAAAGGGCTGATGAATTCCACGCGATCCAACATACGCAATCATCGCGGCAACTGTAGGCGTCAGCTGCTGCTGTATGTTGAAATTCCACTGCATGATGTAGTTGCGTTTCTGGTGAGAATCAACATAAGTGGAACGCAGCGTGTTCGCGGGGAAATTGGTTAGCCCGGTAAAGAACGTGCCCTGCCCGGGATTGTTGACCGCCGTGTAGGAAAAGAAGGGGGCTGACTGTGTCGTCATGAGAACGAATTGGTAAGGCAACGGCAGCACGTCAAACAACCCAACCCCGCCACGTACTGCAGTCTTGCCGTTATGGAACACGTCCCAGGCAAAACCAACGCGTGGCTCAAAGTTCTTCAGAGTTGGATTCGAAAAAAAGGCACCAGCCGCCGAGCACTGACCTTGGACTAATCGACCGCAGACCGGCAGCGGGTCGGACAGGTTGGTCAGATTGGCCGTCTTGCCGGAGGTTTCCTTCAGGACCGTCGACATCTCATAGCGCAGGCCAAGATTGAGCGTGACGTTTGGTTTCCAGCGCCAGTCGTCCTGCAGGTAGACTCCGAAGATGTTCTGCCGCAGGTTCCGCGGCGAAAGGGTACTGGCGATTCCGCCCTGGAACTTCGTTGGATTATTCGTGAGAAAACCAGCCCAATCGGTGAAGCGCCAGATTCCGTTCGGATCAGTATCAGCAATCACGTTGAGCATCATGTGTTCGAATCCGCCGCCAAATCGAAGGGAGTGAGTGCCTTTCGTGAGAAACGCGTCGTCATACGCCTGCAGCGAATTCCAGTGATAGAAATAAGTTGGGCTGCCTCCCACGCCGCCACTGAAGTCAGAAATACCGCCACCCATCAGCACCTGGGACGCAGCTCGTCCGGCAAACGCCGTACCTCCAACCCCAAGGTCCGTCCGGGATGAGTCAGGGTTGATTGCCTTGGCGCTTTGATTGTTGTTCACCGCTTCATGATTGCCGCCGATCCGGATGGAATTCGCAAAACGGGGTGTGAAGATGTGAGTTTCCTCGATCGCGACAAATTGCCTCGCTGTCAGGGTTTCAAACTCCACGTTATTCAGTCCGTCGGGAGAAGAATAAGGAGTCTTATCGTACATATACGTCCCGAACAAACTGTCCTCGCTGGAAAAGTTATGGTCAAGACGAGTGGTGAAAAAGTTCTCATTCACAATTTGCTGACCGGCAAAGGTATATTGTGCCGTGTCGGAGCCAGCCACTTGCGCGCTTGACGGAGCTCGGGGATAAAAGGTGAGGTATTGCGCGGCAAACGGATCGACCGTTAGTTGGCATATACCGGCGTTGAAAACTCCCCCGTCAGCAGCGCACGTAGGGGCGTCCAGGGTTTGCATGGCGCCGGTTCGCGCCATGTCCGACGGCACGGTTGCAACGGTTGTGATTCCCAAGCCCTGCCGGATACCTTCATAATCGGCAAAGAAAAATGTTCCTTCCTTCTGAATCGGGCCCCCTATCGTCCCCCCAAACTGATTCCGTTTGAAAGGCGGGATGCTGCCCACATCGAAGTAGTTCTTGGCATCCAGTTTGCTGTTGCGGATGAATTCATAAGCGCTGCCGTGAATGTGATTTGTCCCCGATCGGGTAATCGCGTTAACCACTCCTCCCGACGTCTTACCGTACTCCGCCGAATAGTTACTGGTGATGACTGAGAATTCCTGGATTGCGTCGACGCCCAGGCTACCGCCAAGCACGCTGCCCGGCGCGCCATTCGCATAGTCATTGAGACTGACGCCATCCAGACGATAGTTATTCTGTTGTGGCCGCGCACCGGAAATTGTCAACTGCTGCCCAAACCCGCGATTGCCGCGATCCGTGCCAGCTGAGAAATCCGGTTGCGTGTGAATTGCGCTTACACCAGCCTGAAGCTGAGCCAGGTCAGTCCAACTCCGGCCGTTGAGCGGAAGTTCCCGAACGGTAGTTGCATTGACCACAGCACTAATGTCGGAAGTCGAGAGCTGCACGGCGGGCACTTCGCTTTGAACCACGACAGATTCGTGGAGTTCCCCGACCCTCATGGAAAAATCCAAGACCACGGCTGCGCCCACGGTCAACTCGACGCCGTTACGCTTCTCCACCTTAAAGCCTTTGGCGGAAAATTCTATCTCATACGCGCCCGGCTGTAGATTCGGCGCAGAGTAAACGCCTTCGTCGTTGGTCGTCACCACACGAGTGACGCCAGTAGCGACGTTCGTAATCGTGATCTGGACGCCACCGACAACTCGCGCCGCGCTATCCGTTACAGTTCCAGAGATCGACCCACCGGCGACTTGACCACGCAGGTTCGCAGCCGTACCGAACAACAGCAAAATCAGCAGGCATACACAGATCTTTCGCAGGTTCGAAGTCGACTTCATGGGGGAGCTCCCTTCTGTGCGCAGAGAGCTTAACCCAAAGCGCAAGAATTCAAAACACATTAATTTCCATTCATCTGGCGGGCCCACAGTGATACTCACGCGCAGTCAGCAGCAAAATCTGTTCAAACATAATCACGGCTCTAAGTGTCACTGAGGATGTCGGACTTATCGGAGAATTAAGAGATTCGGGTATTTTCGCCACCCATTACCGCCGGAGCACGATGGTATTCCTCGCCGTACTCACGGGGTTTCGAGTTGGGGAGTTGCTGGGCCTCAAGCGGAGGGACATCGATTTTCAGAAGATGGAGATCCATGTCATTCGCTCGATCGTCATGCAACACGTGGGCGACTGCAAGACAGAAGCCTTTCGCAAGCCGGTTCCGCTCGATGTGCGATTGTCGAAGGTCTGTGGAACTGGCGATTGCAAAGTCCATATCCAATCGACGAGGACTGGGTGTTCGCGAGCCCACCCAGCAAAGGCAAGCTGCCGTACTGGCCAGGTTACAAGGCGCACTTGGAACCAGCCGCCAAGGAAGTCGGAATCGTGGGCCGCTTCGGTTGGCACGCGTTCCGACACGATTCCGACTTCCGGACTATCCCGGGTGAGACGGGAATACGCTCGGCCATCGATGTGACGACCTAAGATTCACCCGGCATAGTTGGTGTTCTCCTGACACATTCCACTACCAGGAGGAAACACCAGATGAAAATGATTTTTAAGAATCCCGGATATTTCAGGGCGTGCATGCTGGCCCTCTCGGTTCAAGCATTGAATCCTATGCAGCCGAGGTGCGTGAGCAAGGCTACTGTGCGGGTGGCCGAAGGCTCGTAGCCTTTGGTTTGCTTCCTACCTGCAAACGTATCTGGAGCGAGACGTTCGAGCGATCACGAATGTGCGAGACTTGGCGACCTTTCGTCGTTTTTTAGCACTTTTGGCCAGCCGTCACGGCCAGATTCTGAATAAGACCGACCTGGCTGCTCCGCTCAGCATCACTGTGCCCACGATTGGCGACTGGCTGCACATTCTTGAAGTGACCGGCCAGATCATTCTCCTTCCGCCGTATTTCGAAAACCTCGGAAGCGACTCATTAAGTCGCCGAAAGTCTACTTGGGTGACTCCGGCCTCGCCTGCTACCTGCTCGGTTTGAGATCTGTCGCTGAGCTTGAGCGCCCGCCATTCCTTGGATACCTGTTTGAAGGCTTCGTGGCAGCGGAAATAGTTAAGAGTCAAGCTGACCGTGGGATGCGCAAGGAACTCTACTATTCTCGCGATCAGCAGGGTCTGGAAGTAGACCTTCTTGTTCCACGTCCTAACGCCAAGGTGTGGCTGGTAGAAGCGAAATCCGCCAAGACTGTCCGCCCGCCCATGGCGTCGCCCTTGACCTCTCTTCAGCGCGCGCTGCAAAAACGAGCAGAAAGACTGATCGTGGTCCATCGGAAGTCGCGCCTACAAGTGCCTACAGCGGCGATTGCTAAAGGAGTTGAGGCACTGGACGTAGGGCAATTTGGCGGCGAACTCTAGCCAACAGATTTTCTTCTTACTCAAAGCCTTCGTCGAGATCCCTGTAACCCGGTGGTCTTGCCTCTTTCGCCGCAGTAATCGGCGAAGCCAAAGTTGTTTGATCCGGGATCGAATTCTCTCCAAGACGATAACAAATCCCGGGAGATCCAATTCCAGGGTGGAGACAATCGGAATTCCTGCTAGCGAGAGTTAAGGAGAGTTATCGGAGGCGGGCGGTCATGGTAGGAGAGTAGACTAAGTTCTGCGATCGCGGCGAGAAGGGCCACGCTCAAATATGTGCCTTCGTCCGCTAAGACTTGTGGAATGAGTTTTGAACGTAATGGGGGTGGAGTCGAGAACAGGCGCAATAAGTTTAGTCTCCCGGTGGATAGTTGATTTGGCGTTCGCCTCAGTCCTCTTTGGCTTGGTTCTGTGTCCTGTTCCCGCTCATCGAAGCGGACAAGCAGATTTCCCGCATCCGGCTTCCCGGAAAAGACTCACGCTTTCGCCCACGGAAGACTCGCGGTCCGGTGTGGTAACTCCCCCGTGAGTAAAGCGCCGTTTCAGTTTGTATGCGATGTGACAGAGGAAGAAAGCATGTACTCTTGGCTGTCCTGAAATTACCCTGCGAGCACTCCGAGCTTGATTTGGCTTCTGTTCGCGTTTCAATACATCCGCGTTGGCAACGGAGGACGTACTCATGAAAAAGCAAAAACGAATTCTTCTCGTGCTGATGGCGGGCGCGACGCTGATCGCGACCCAGGCAGGGTGCAGGCGAAGGCCGATCAAGACTGAAACCGCAAAGAGAATCGTCGGCCAGAAGCTCCACCTGCAAGGCTACTACCGGCGCTTCCCGTGGAAACAGGGTGGGCGCCAGGAAGCGATGACGATGGCCCTGGCGGGCACTACCGTTCCCTTAGCGCAGCAATCCTTCACCGCTTCCAAGGATGGTCAGAACTACACAAGTGTGGTGGTCGGGACCAGCCCATTCTCTCAGCCGCTGACCGGGTCCACGATCAATGCCGTGGTCGTGCCCCTGAAGGTAACGATCGGCTCGACGACATTCGATCCCACGGTACCGAATTCCTGTGACTCCAACATATCCGCATTGACCCGGTTTCGGCAGTCACCGCTGGCGAACGATGTTCCTGATCTCACGATGAACGGTGTTGACCTGGGCAATGTGCAGTTCATCAACGGTCAGCGTCGGGCTGAGTTTTGGACGACCATTCAAGGCTCCCCCAACTATCAGAATGAGCTGCGGTATTCTTTTGCCAGTCCGTACACGCTGACCGCCGCACTGGTTGCTGCGCATGGGACTACTGCCGGCAACGGCTGTGCGCAGATCGGAATCTTGTCGACAAACTGGCTCGACGGTATTCTGCAGAGCACTGTTCTTCCCGCGCTCACCACCTCCGGCGTGGTTTCGCCCACTGCAGTGGTGCTGTTTCTCTTCAAGAACATCGTGCAATCTGACTCGGACCCACCTGACACAACAACTTGCTGCATTCTCGGTTATCACAGCGCGGTGGGAGCCCCGGTTCAAACGTATGCGACCATCGACTGGGACACATCAGGGAATTTCAGCGGCGTGTCCGATGCCTCCATCGCCAGCCATGAAATCGGAGAGTGGATGGACGATCCACTAGCCTACAATGCCACCCCACCGTGGGGAAACGTTGGGCAGGTCTCCGGCTGTCAAGGCAACTGGGAAGTGGGCGACCCCCTCTCGGGAATCTTGATGCCACCGATCACGATGAACGGAAAAGAGTACCAGATGCAAGAACTCGCCTTCTTTAGCTGGTACTTCAACAAAGACGGCGCTTCTTCGGCCGGCGCGGGCGGCAAGTTCTCATCCAACGGAACATTCCAAGGGCCGGCCAAGGCATGCCCACCCGGAGGAACGAACTGATGGTCGTCCCTAGAGGACGATTTTCGAACTTTTCTGTGCTCCCGATTACACCAACTACTACCAACGCGTCCCAATGGCCAGGGTCGCTGAAGCGTTGATCGAAACTGAAGAAGGGCGTAAAAACGTGCGTGAACCTGTTGCGGAACCTTGCCTTGGGCCCTCGCGATTCTGGCCAGCAAACTCAGGGAGAAATTTTGGACCAGGTGGCATGCGGTCGGCTGCTCACTCCACTTCCCCAAACACTTTCATCCTGCTTACCACGTGGGTGTGCTCGAATGCGCTGTTCTCCAACGACACGGACACTTGCCGGTTGATGACGAATGCGGCACGAACCCGGAACTCGGTGCCCAGGGTGGCAGGAAACCACACTCCATCTGGCTGCCGCTGATAGACGACATTAAACCCAATTCCCAGAACATCTATTCCTAGCAGGGTGCGGATCATAACTGGAATGCGCCCTGCCAGCTTGGTAAATACCAGCACGGGCTCGAATTCTGCAGCATCGATGTACGCCTCGCCCGCCCACGGGACCTCGTGCTTGTCCTTCGGTTGGAAACTGATGTGGTAAACGCTGCGACCCTGCTGCACCTCTTGACCGAGGAGTTTGAAGGCGTAATCGTTCTGCTCTTCGCTGGTCAGTGGAAACCAGCGTCTGGCCAAACCGTCTTTGGCTCTGTCGTCGGACAAATCGTCGCGTAAGTCGTTGATCAAATCGCTGTCGAAACTGTCTTCCTCCGGTGCCGGCTCGCCCGTAAACTGCTCGTACCTTCCTTTGTGCCAATAGCGGCCGGTCAGCAGCGTGAGCTTCTTTTTGGTGCCGTCCGGCGTTGGAACCACGTTGTAATCTGCGTTCTCTTCCCGAATGAGCTTGCCGCCGGGTTTATGGGTGAGAATGTGGATATGTTGTTTATAGACGTATTGCTTGCGTAGGGCGTCGCTGCGATTCTGATTAGCTGCGACGAGGGCCATGATGGCCTCGGCGGATAACCCCACTTGATTGGGTCGCGGACTTTGTGCGAACGAAACAGTGGCTATCAGCAGGATCGCGCCACAACGAAATACCGACATAGGCACAGACCGCCCCTCTGACATTACCTTCAGGATGATAGCGAAGTTCCCGGTTCTCGGCGATTCGCTTCGGTGGCCGGTTCAGTAAATCACCTTCAGCGAAACCAATTGCTACCAGGTGGAGCGAACCAGCTCCCGGTTGGGAGTTGCAGCCGGTGAAGTCCAGCAACTTTCCACAGCGCATTATTTCACCAGTTGTTCAATGCCCACCCCAGTGACCCTGTCGCTGGCATAGGAATGCACGAGAATCGAGGACGACAAATGCCATTAGCAAATTGCCTTGAAGATGGTCGACGAAAACAGGCGTGGCTTCCAAGGAACTGCCCCGGATGCTGAACGTTTAGTATGCGGCCTGGGGTTCAATGGGAACGAGCTCGTAGCCCAGTGGTTTGGCTTGCGGTTTGAGTTTTGCTTGCAACTTTTTCTCCCTCTGGGCGTCTCTGGCATCCCAAATGGTCTCGTCATATTCGACTTGATTTTTGATCATGGTGTAAAAGATCACTGCGATCTTATTGGCGGTTGCTATGGTGGCAGCTTCGGGGCCCAGCTTGGCTTTCATTCGACGCAGGTAGTTTGCCCAAGGGGGTGAGGCTGCGTTGGAGGGCATAAGCGGCCATGCGGAATAAATGGCCAGCTCGGTTCTTGACCTTTCGGGCTCCTCGCCACAACAGCTTTCCGCCGCTGATGTCGTTGTCCGGACAGAGTGCAAGCCAGGAAACAAAGTTTCCTGCGCTGGGCCACCGCGACATGTCGCGGCCGACCTCACTGAACAGGGGCAACGCGTTTTCCTCTAAGCCTGGAATTTGACTGACATCCACTCCGAAGAGTTTATAGGCTTCGGTACGCAGATCGAACTCTGGGCGGGGATGCCCGTTCTTCCTTCTCCTTTTGATTCCGGCTCGATTTCGTTTCCGGTCCGGTGGTAACGGCCTTGCCACGGGGTCGGTGCGCGGAGCGAACCCCTGCAGCATCTTCTCGATTTCCAGATCGCAGTTTACGATCTGTTGCTGATAGATGCGGTACAGATCACGTGATTGACCGAGCGTAAACAGATGCTCGGACCGCCAGTTGCCTTCCAGTGATTTTCGGATAGTCTCGGTGTCGGCTTTGATGTGTGGATCCCGCAGCTTGGCGAGCTCTGCGCCGTCCCGTTGTCCAGCCAGAATGGCGTCCACAATGGCACGGCCCGTCGACCCGGTGATGTCACTGATGACATGATGGATTTGCAGGTTCATTTGCGTCAGCGCCTTGTGCATGTGCTGCACGTGTTGACTGGCCGCTGCGACCAATTCGTTCCGGTGCCGCAGTATGGTCCGCACCGCGCAGACGTCCTGCCCCGGCCGATATGAAGCTCGCAGTAATCCCACCGAGTGCAGGAACTGTAACCATTGGCATTCGTGCCAGTC
>DATMOO010000380.1:0-17116 GCA_035568275.1 Candidatus Sulfotelmatobacter sp. | reverse complement strand
GCAAATTGGTGGAGACTAGGATGAAATACTCGTCGGATGTGTGCGCGCTGCCGCAACTGAGAAGCGCTAATGAGAGCGCGGCACCGACAGCGGATTGGAGAATCCTATGCGAGCGGAGCATCGTATCCTCCTTTGGAAATGATCACGGGGAACTGACAATTTTCGGCGACTGGATTGTAAACGAGCAGTCAAGAGAAGGCTAGGTCTAGCGCAGGGCTTTGTCGAGCAAATTCGAAATCACCGATGCATCGACCTCTCCCGACGAATTGTAGAGTGGAGTACCCGCGTTATCGAGCACCACGACGTGGGGGATGTAGCCGGTGTAGTACTTTTTCTTGAGTTCGTCCTGCGAAGGCGACAAGTGGTGATCAAGATCAATAATCACAAACTGAACTGCATCTTTGTACTTGTTGTATAGATCGACCGTGCGTCGCGCCTGACGCTTGGAGTTGTAGCAAGCCTCACCGTACAGGATGACATACGCAGGCTTGCCGGCAATGAAACCCGCGTCCATATGCTCGCCGGTGATCAGAGGCCCATCCTGGCTGTCGCTGGTGTAGTCGAGTTTCGAATTCAACTTCAAATGATCTCCAGCGAACGCGAGCGCCGAAAGGGTAATCCACGAAATAATGATCGATTGAAGCTTCATCGGGATCTCTGTCCTTCTTCCGGAATCAGATGACCTTGACGGAGAAAAGTTACATCGTCTAAGAGCTACACTCCGACCGGGAAAGGCTTCGTATGGGTGGTAGCTCTTCTCGACGATCTGGCAAAGCGGCCCTGCAACAAAGACATCAGCCCGGTGTACCAATACCCCAGGACAAAGAGCAGCAGGAATGGAACGGTGATGTAGTTCTCGTTCTCGACAGCATAGTAGACCGTGAGCGCGAAATATGTCCCGATCAACAGCTCGACCCAGGGAACCCATCCCAGGCGCTTGCGGTATTTCGTGGCGCCGATTTTGTCCTGCTTGCTCACGACCCTGTACTTCGGCGTGCGTGCGAATGCGCTTTGTTTACCTATCAGGGCCTCGATCACGGCTTTGGTGTTCGTGATGGTCAGTCCAATGCCGAGTGCCATGAGGAAAGGCAGGTACAACAGCGCCCGCGGCCAGCTCCGGGGAAACAACTCGCGCTGCGAGACCAGATAAAAACTCGATATCGAAAATGTCGATGCCATGAAAAGTGGCAGGTCGATATAAAGCATCTGGAACCATCCCTGATAAAAACGGATGATCATGGCAGGCAGCAGCAGCACAGAAAGAATGATCATCAGCGGGTAGCTGATGTTTGCGGTCAGATGGTACCAGGCTTCAATCTTGGTATGGAGGGGAGCATCGCTCTTGAGGACACGAGGCAGAATCTTCTTACCCGTCTGAATCAGTCCCTTGGCCCAGCGTGCCTGCTGGGTTTTAAAGGCCGTCATCTCGACCGGGAGTTCGGCGGGGCATTCGACGTCCTGCAGATAAATAAATTTCCATCCCTTGAGCTGTGCACGGTAGGAGAGATCTGTGTCTTCGGTGAGTGTGTCGTGCTGCCATCCTCCCGCTTCGTCGATCGTCGCGCGGCGCCAAAGGCCGGCGGTGCCGTTGAAGTTGAAAAATAGTCCTGTACGCGCCCGGCCCGAGTGCTCGAGCACGAAGTGGCCGTCTAGCAGAATGGCTTCCACCTCGGTCAAAAAAGAATAGTTGCGGTTGAGATGAGTCCATCGGGTTTGCACCATCCCGATCTTTGGATCGGTAAAGTGATGGATGGTGCGCATTAAGAAATCTTCGGGCGGAGTGAAATCGGCGTCGAAGATGGCGATGAATTCACCCTTCGCGGAGTCCAGGCCTTCCGCCAGCGCGCCGGCTTTGAATCCGTGCCGGTTGGTGCGGTGGTGATAGCTGATGGGATGGCCCAAAGCCGCGTAGCGCTCAACAAGTCCACGCGCCACATCAACGGTCTCATCGGTCGAATCGTCGAGCACCTGGATGTCGAGCTTCTCCCGTGGATAATCCAGCTTGCAGATCGCCTCCAACAGACGGTCGATTACGTACTGTTCATTGAAGATCGGCAACTGCACGGTGATGCGTGGCAGGTCCTCAAAGCGGGCGGGTGGCTCAGTGGTCCGGTTCATCTGATGCTTGTAATAGAGATAGACTAGGACGTAGCGGTGCGCTCCGTATCCGGCAAGCAGAACCAGCACGATGAAGTACGGTACCAGCAACGCGACATCGAAAGCGTTAGCGTGGTAGAGACCGCGAAACGTGGTGTCGAGAAAGTGCTGGCGGATATACGGACCGATGCCCTTTGGTGCAGTGAACGCCGCAAGGTGCGCAGTCAGAGTCAGATCAGTCATCAAGCCGGCGTCCCGGTAAGGAACAAGTATTCTACCGGATTGATGACCGCAGCAGACCGACGCCCAGAGTCAGTACTCCGGCAGCAAGAGACGCCGCGCCCGCGTAGATGAGAACGACAAATCCGTTGGGCTGCACGGCCTCCGAAGAGGTCATCGAAAGAAAGAACCCCGCCGGAAGCAAAATGGCCGCGATTGGTACTCCAATGCGCGCCACCCACAAAAGTGGTTCAGGCAGCGTCGCGCTGTCGGCCAAAAGTTGGCAGACCAGCGAGAGAATCACGAAGACTCCCGCGTGAGCATGGCCGGCGCGAAAGAAATTCTGGCGCAGGGCGTTGTCCATGTAGTGGCTGTTGCGGTTGACCAGCGACGCCAGCAGAAAGTAGCCGCCGAACTGAATCGTCGGAATGGTGAGCAAGATGATTCCTGCCATGGTTCTGGCTTCCCGAGTCATAGAAGTCCTCCGGGTGCCCTACCCTTGTCTCCGCGTTTTTTGCCGAGACAGGGTGGGGATTTTGACTTTGCAGTTTTGTGAAATTACCGATTCGCAGCGACTTCCCCAGCCTCGGGCATGATAAACGCATCCACGCGCAGCCCGTCCGGTAGCTGCGACCCGGGATCGAGTTCAACCAGTATCTCGAGAATCTTGGTGTCCACCTTCTCCGTGGGCTCGTCGGTGCGGACGTTTTTTGGCCCCAATTGCTGGCCGACGCGCACCACGTGTCCCCAGAATTTCTGCTTTCCAAAGGCGTCGGCGGTAACGTAGGCTTTCTGGCCGGCATTTACTTTACTGACATCGGTTTCATCGACATCGACGCGAACACGCAACGCCTTGCGGTCGCCGATCGTCAAGACGGGATCGGGAACCGTCGAGGAATTGGAAACGCTCTCGCCGCTGCGGTGATGCTTGCGCAGGACAGTGCCGTCAATGGGAGACCGGATGAAAGTCTTGTCATAGCGGGCCTGCGCCTCGTCGAGTTGAGCTTGGGCCAATTGGAGTTCAGCTTCGGCAAACGACTGGTCTTCTTCACGGGCACGGTCGTCGACGAGGGCATGCTGCTGCACCGCAGCCTCGTACTTAGCTTGGGCTACGTCGGCCTCGCGTGCGTATCGTTCCAGTTCCTCACGGGACACGACTCCCGCCGAGAACAACTCCTGCCGGCGGTGTAATTCCGACTTGGCATTTTCGGTGACAGCGTTGGCCTCGTTCACAGAGGACTCTGCTTCATCCCGCTCCTGGCGACGGGCGCCGTTGATCACTTTGCGCAGCACGGCCTGCTTGGCGATGACATTTGCCCGTGCGGATTCGACCTGGGCGCGGTAATCGGCGTTCTCCAGTTCGGCTAGGACCTGGCCGCGGCGGATCGCATCTCCTTCCTCGACGTTGACCACCTTCAGCCGTCCGCTCAATTCGGAACCGATCTTGATGTCCTCGGAAGATGGCTCAACGCGGCCCGGGCCGGCGATCATCCGCGGCGAGCTGTGGGAGGATGGGGCGCTTGCGGCGGTCGATTCACGCGCTCGCCGCGAGGCGACCACCAGCGATGCTGTCATAAGAAAGATGCCAAGACCCACGATCAAGCTGACGCGGCCCTTCAGAGTCTGAAACGAAAAGTTGCTCATACCGTTCTCCACTTCCCTACGTTCGAACAATGTTCTAAACCAAGCCAATCGCGGCCTGGGGCAGGTTATGCGACAAAACTCCAGGAGGCGCCATCTCCGCCTCGCTATGCATGGCAATAGATCCGTCTTCAATCGTCACGATGCGATCCGCAAAATTCAGAACGCGGGAGTCATGTGTAACGATCACCACCGCACGTCGACGCTTGTGGGCAAGTTCGCTCATCATCTCCATCACCTTGCGGCCGGTATGCGAATCGAGCGCGGCGGTTGGCTCGTCGGCAAGAATGATTCCGGGATCTCCCGCCAGAGCCCGCGCGATGGCCACACGCTGCTTTTGACCTCCGCTCAGGTCAGCCGGAAAGGCGCTGTACTTTTCACCGAGACCGACTTGTTCCAGTAGTTCCTGCGATCGCTTTTTGGCTTTCGCCGTCGAGACACCCTTCAGGTCGAGCATCAGCTCGACGTTTTCTCCGGCGGTCAGCGTAGGAAACAGGTTGAATCCCTGAAATACGAAGCCGATGTGCTTGAGCCGCAGAGCGGGCAACTGCTTTTCACTGAGCCCGACTACTTCCCTTCCCGCCACGCGCACGCTTCCGGAAGTCGCAGTCAGAATGCATCCCATGATGGAGAGCAGCGTGGTCTTGCCGCTGCCAGAAGGCCCCATCAGCATCAGCAATTCTCCTGGATGTACGTCCAGGTCGACGCCGCGAAGGGCCAGAAACCCGGTCGCGCCTTCTTCGTAATTTTTCGTGAGCTTTTGAACCGTGATTGCAGACTGCATATTCGACTCCTAGATCTTCCTCTGGGTCCTCTGTGGTGAGTTAAACGCCTTCACCACAGAGGACACAGAGGAACACAGAGAAAACCGTTACCCTTTGAACACCATCGCGGGATCGATCCTGGTCACCTTGTTAATTGAAACCAGCGCCGCCCCTACGCACATCAGCAACGTAAGAAAAAACATGCCCACAGCCATCGAAGGCGGCATCAGGATCGCCGCACCACCCTTCTGACTTCCGCGCACCACGAAGACGCTGACGATCATCCCCAGCACGTAACCCATCACGGCCGCAATTGCTGCCTGTTTCATGATGACTTTGTAGACGTAGCTGTTCGGCGCGCCCATAGCCTTCAGCGTTCCATACTCGCGGATGTGGTCGACTGTCGTGGCATAGATCGTCTGCGCCACGACTACGAATCCGACCACCAATCCAAGAACCGCAGCGATCAGAACTGCGACTCCTGCGCCGGTGGTGAACATCCAGTAAAACGTCGTCATGCGGCTGAACTCGCTGGTCTTGAAGACCTCGACGTTCTTCACATTGTTGAGCAGATCACGGCGCACTTGCGCGAGACTCGCCCCTGGCGCAACCTTCACCAGGATGAACATCGTCTGGTCCTCACGCAGCGCAGTATAGTTCTGGGCGTTCTTGAAAGACGTGAAGACGTAGGGCGAAGTCGTGAACGAACGGATGCCGCGCGTGAAGCCCACCACGCGGGCGCGGTGGCCTCCGATCTCAAAGACTTCACCGATGCCCTGCACGCCCAGCTTCTGCTTATAGAGTTCGTCAAGAATCACGGCATCGGGAGACTTAAGATCTTCGACGCTGCCCTGTACGAGGTTCCAAGGACGCTCCATCGTGTCATCCACATTGGTCCCGACGATCTGCACTGAGTCCTGCCCTCCGTCGTGGCGTTTCCATTGCGTCCAGCGAGCGATGAGTTTTTGCGCATCGGCGACGCCCGGCACCGCCCGCACCTGATTCAGCTTGCGCTCGCTGAAGGCCACGCCTTGTTCCACATAGGGCACGTTCTTGGAGGTGATCCAGAGGTCGGCACCCGAGTGGTCGATCAGATTCGAGGTCGCAGTCGTAAATCCGAGAAACAGTCCCAACTGGACGACTATCAGAACCACCGAGAACACGATGCCCGTCAGCGTCACGGTGAGCCGTACTTTGTCGTGAAAGAGATTTCTTTGTGCTAACGGAGGCATAGCTATTTCCCTTCTCCGCCGCGCTGCCGAATAAGTCCGCGCAGCGTAACATCCGGCATCATCGCGGCACGGTCCTGCAACGGGCGCCAGTCCACCCAAGCGTCGCACCCTTTGGCGATGTGCAGTGCAATCACTCCGTGCACGGATGCCCACAGGGTCTGGGAAATCAGCTCGGCGTCGGTCAGTTCTTCTCGGAAGCAGCCCGCATCGATGGCCTGCTGCACTGCCCACTTCAGGAAGGCATAAGCATCCATCTCGGGATTGCCCATCATTTCGCGATCCACCTCATCCGGCTCCTGCGGTGGGTGAGGGGTCATGAACATGAACCTGTAGTGATTGGGATATCGCGTTCCGAAATCGATATAGATCGCACCGATCTGCTTCAGTCGCTCGATCGGATCCGTCGACATCGCCGAACTCTGGAAGACTTCGGCCAAACGCGCGTAATCCTGGTGGCAGAGCTCGCGAAAGAGCTCCTGCTTGTCCGCAAAGTGGACGTAGATTGCGGTCGGCGAGTACTCAATCTTCTCGGCGACCTTGCGCATGGAGACGCCTTCGAATCCTTCGGTCACGAAGAGTTCCCGGGCAGCATCGAGGATCTTGTCTCGCGTTTCCGACTTCTCGCGTTCGCGTCTCTCTTTGACTCCCATAACCTTGGCACCTTGGTTAACGTTGTTAACTTAACAACGTTAAGTTACTGCGCATCGTTCATTGATGTCAATCAAATTTTGCTGAGACGCCGGTAAGATGTTGAAATAACTGGCAATAAAGTCGCAGATGCGTTGAAATCGACCCATCGATGGCAGTCATTTCTGAATCGAATGCCGAGTTGCCCGAAGCCCTGCGGTCGGCTACAAATAGAGTCACTCATGGAAAACGCATTGGTGAACCGCGCGCGTGCTTACGATGCGCTGTTCCAAATGTGGGGGCGGGTCCGGAATTCCCCTTTATGGATCGCAACGATTGCCCTCTCGCTGCGCCTGGGGTGGATCGTTCTGGGCCACACCTACAGATTCAAGTCCACTGACGACAACTTCAGTTTCGGATGGGAGATGGGCCGCGTCGCTGCCTCGCTGGCTTCAGGGCACGGCTTCAGCAGCCCCTTTGGACCACCCACTGGCCCGACAGCGTGGGAGCCGCCGCTCTATCCGTATTTCACTGCCGGCGTGTTTCTGGTCTTCGGAATTTATTCGAAAGCGTCGGCCTTTGTGCTGCTCGTACTCAATAGCGTCTTCTCGGCCCTGACGTGCATTCCTATTTTTCTGATGGCGAAGCGGATGTTTACCGAGAAAGTCGCTGTCATATCGGCATGGGCGTGGGCGCTGCTCCCTAATGTGATGTTCTGGTGCACGCGCGCTGTCTGGGAGACGAGCCTCTCGGCTCTACTGCTCACCACCGTTATATGGCTAGCCCTGACGCTGGAAGACCGCGACGGCTGGCTTCCCTGGCTTGAGTTTGGGTTGCTCTGGGGACTCATCGCCCTGAACGGCACTTCCCTGCTCTCATTTCTTCCCGCCGCCGGATTATGGGTTTGGTATCGGCGCGCAAAACTTGGCAAGCGATCGTTTGCCGGCGTGGTGCTGGCATCGATCATTTTCTTTGCCTGCATCACGCCGTGGTTGGTCAGAAACTATCGCACTTTCGGGAAGTTCATTTTCATCCGCGACAACTTCGGCGCCGAACTTCGTCTAGGCAATGGCGATGGTGCTGATGGCACCCTGATGCTTTATCTCGATCCGCCGCATGATTCGTATGCCATGCATCAGTTTCAGACGATGGGCGAATTGAATTACATCGCCATGCGCAAGCAGCAAGCGCTGGGCTACATTAAGGCGGACTACGGCCGCTTCGCCGTTCTTTCCGTGAAGCGATTCCTATGCTTTTGGGCAGGTCCGCCGCGGGTGACTGATCCAGTCTGGCTGGGTCCGGCCAAAGACTCCCTGTTCCTCGCGTCTTCCGTGCTGATGTTTTGGGGATTAGGAAGAGGTTTGCGGCAGCGAAGGCCGGGCGCATGGCTCCTGTTCTGGTTGGTCCTGTTGTATCCGGCCATCTACTACTTCGTTTACGCGATTCCGCGCTACCGGCACGCTATCGAGCCTGAGATGGTAATTTTGTGCGTCTTCCTGCTGACCGAGGCGGGAAAGAAGTCTACGGCTTCTCTTCCAGATCGATCTTGAGCACATGAATCTGATTCATCTTGGTCTCAAGGACACCCGTCACGACGACGCGGCGCCCCTCAAACCCATGCACAAGGTCGGAGCGGTCCAGGCGATAGACATTTTTCCCTGCTGACAGCACAAGGTATCCGCCCAAGTGCTCGATGCAATACACGGCGCAGGTATTGGCCGTGCCGCCCATTGACTTCGACTTAAGCATTTCCTGGTGCGAGCGCGTCAGCGAGTGGACATTGAGAGCGCATTGGCTGTCGGAGACTTCTCCGTGAAAAGTCTGCGCATTCTGGCCAAGGGTCGCGGCAATAAGGACGAGACACGCGAATGCACATTTCATCATGAATCGGTTCATAGTGATTTCCTCAAGGCAACACGGTGAACTTCATGTGCATGCCCTCATGCTCTTCACTGCAGATCACCGTGCAAACAACTACGTATTCCCCGGGCTCAGCAGGAGCCGTCATCTGAAACTCCTGCGTACCGGGCTTGAACAACAGATCCCATCCTTCCACCTTGGTTCGATCCCTGGCACGCAACAGCGAGAACCCGTGGACGGAGCCGTCGCGGTTCCATGACTTGCCTCTCCGCGCTGTTACCCGGAGAACAATGTGTTCTCCTGCCTTCACCGTGATCTCAGGAGCCCGCATTCCCGCAATCTTGTACCGGCTGTCGCGGTCGGCGGTTAGTTCGATCACTCGAGCCTGAGCATGAACCGGCGATTCGCACCCCAGAACAATGCAGAGAACTGCGATTCTCACAAAGATACGCTGGATTCTTGAGTGGTTCGTCATAGGTCGTGTGAGGTCACCTGCCTGGTTACTGGTTCATGTAAAGCAGGATCATTCGCCGGTCTTCTTCCGTAATCGTGGCTCGAACGCGCATGTGTCGGAGAACCGTGCCCATTATCCGCGGCGGAAATTTCTGGGGCGCGGCATGACAGCGTCCGCAGTTAGCATGAAAACGCTTTTCGCCTTCGACCCGCCTGCTGTCGGCGTCCGACGGGTGTACGACCGCTGCACTTTCAGCTTCTTTCGGCTCTCGTTTTGCCGAAGGCGAACCGGCAAAGAGGGACGACGTCAGAGCCAATGTGCCCAGAGCAGCCAGAGCTTTCCATCGAAAAGTCGCATTCATTGGGCCTCCCGGGCAGCGCCGGTAGGGCCCAGCGGAATCAGGAAGCGGTAGGCGAGACCGAAGCTCCACTGGTTGAAATTGCCGGCAGGACTGAACTGGCGGCCGTAGCTGAAAATCCCTTTCATCCCGTCGCGCAGGAAGTAGTTGACGCCGACGTCAGCCTCGCGAGTGTTGGCGCCGGGGAGCCCGAGCGCATCTTCCGCATCGGCCCCGATTGCACCCACGAAAAACTGTTGACCGCGCGCAACGAACTCTGTGCGCCGCATCGCTTTCTGCCAGAACCGGACCTGGCTCAGCCGGTACGCGCCTTCTACCCAATAACCACTGCCTTCAAACGCATGCGCATATTCGGAGCGTACGCTCAGCGGCAGCTTCGACGGCTGCCAGCTCATGTGGAAGCCGAAGGCGTTCTTGCGGTCGTCCTGAAGGGTCTTCTGCCAGGAACCACCGACTTCCAGCCGCGGGCCCGGGAAGAAGAATCCCATGCGACCGCCAACGTGGCGCTCCGCATCGACGCTCCCGATGCCGATACTGGTGGCCGAGACGTATAGAGCGTAATTCATGTTGGCCTGAGTGCTAACCGGGAAGCCTCCGCGGAACATCGCGCCATCACTGGGTGCGGTGCGGATGGGCAGAGTCAGCGGATCAGGCTGCAGGAAGCGAATCCAAACCGGATATAACCGCTCGTTGAAAATCCCAAATGGGGTGAGGAATCTGCCAGCGGTCACCGTCAGATACGGGCTCGCGATGTAGTCCACTTGGGCGTAATCCACATGCTTATTCACGGGACCGCCATAGGGACCACCTGCTGGCGGACGCTGAAACTGTCCTTCAAACTCGGCGCGCGATTCGATCAGCCAGCGATCTCCCAAGGGAACCAGAAGCACCGGGTTGATTTGCGTGTCGATGAGATTCTGTCCACCCGTGACGAAGCTGAACGTACCGACGTTGCCGGTGAGGATGGGAATCGGCTTATCGCTTTGCTCTTGTGCCGGAGACCACGGCGGGAGCGACAGGAAGAAGAGCGGTAGAATGACGGAGAGAAGAGTTCTCCGCCGACGCGCGGACGCGGTTTCTTGGAACAAATACGGCACGGCAAAACCCCACCAAAGCTATGGAGGCATTGTGCTTGAGCCCTGCACCGGAGGGAACATCACCGAGGTAATGGCCATCCGGACAGGAAAGATCGTCGCTTTTTCTTGGCACGGCCTCCTTACCCTTTTCAGCAACGCACGTCTAACCTGTTGAAACGGAGGGAGTCATGATCCATCATCGCCGTTCGGCAACGTGGTTGGGAGCCGCCCTTGGAAGTCTTTGCGCCCTGTTAGCCCTCGCTATTGGAGCACATGCTTCCGATCACGGTGGTGCCCTCTCCGAGGAGTTTCATCAGACTTATGCCATCACATCCGGTGGCCGCATTGAGCTGGACAACATCAATGGCCCGGTTCACATCTCCAGTTGGGACCGCAATGAAGTGAAGGTTGACGCCATAAAGCGTGCGGATACCAAAGAGCGGCTGGACGAAGCCAAGATTGAGATTGATTCCGGAAAGGACTACCTGTCCATTCGGACCAAGTATCCGGATCACAACAACAACTGGAATTGGGGCTCGCACAACAATCCCGCCAGCGTGGAATACACGTTGACCGTTCCCCGCAGCGCGAGCCTTGACGAGATCAAGTTGATCAATGGCGCTCTCGATTTGACGGGAATTAGCGGAGAAGTGCGCGCTTCCTGCATCAACGGCCGTCTGGAGGCGCATGATTTATCCGGACGCGCGAAGTTGTCGACGATCAACGGCCGCCTGGATGCGCGCTTCGCACAACTCTCGGGCCAGGATGTCGAACTGAATTCGGTGAATGGCTCGCTGGAGTTGACCATCCCCTCAGATTCCAACGCCGAAGTCGATGCCAGTACTGTATCCGGCGGTATCGGTAACGACTTCGGGCTGCATGTGAATGATCACCGTTTCGTGGGACACGATCTGCGCGGAGAACTCGGCAAGGGCGGCTCGCATATCCACCTTTCGGACGTAAACGGCCGAATCGAAATCCGTCACGCGCAGGATGGGCGAGCGATGAGTCCCGTGAAAGACCGAAGCCATCACGACAAGGATGACGACGGCAGCGAGATCTAGCCGTGTGGCGCGGGCACTCTTGCCCGCGCGGCCTCGAAAGGACACCAAGCCCGATCGCTAGTAGATCGTGTATCCCGGCGCCGGCGTCCGCAGATCGGGCTTTGACGCGATCAACAACAAAGCGCCTTCGCGCTTGAACGCCCGCAGGTCCTCCAGACTATTGAATGACTTAGTCTTGTAGTCATCGGGCGTGGGCGTGTCGTCGGGTATACGGCGTGCTTCGACGTTCTCGAACGCGTGCTTCTTCAGCATTTCGATATATTCTTCCGCCGAACGCACGTGCACCGGAACTTTCAGCATGTCCACCCATTGCAGCGAGTACTGGTTATCTTTGTAGAGATTGATCAGAATGAAGAGCCTTCCGCGCGGGGCCATCACACGGAATAACTCCATCAGCGCCCGATCCTGATCGGGATAGTAGTAGAACGATTCCACCGACAGCACCTTGTCGAAGAAGTTCTCTTCCCAGGGAATCTGCTGCGCCGATCCCCACACGTACAAAATATTGTCAAAGTCCTTCGACGACTCCCGCGCCTGGCGAACCATCTCGTCGGATACATCAAGCCCAACCACTTGGCCGAAACCCTCGGGTCCTTCTCCAACCAAGCGGGCCAATAGCCGCGTGGCCCACCCCGAGCCGCAACCGAGATCTAGCACGCGCTCGCCTGGACGGAGAGTCATCAGCCTGATCGTTTTCTCGGTGATATCGAGATGATGCTGCTCCATCTTCGGGCCTTCGCCGGAAGCGGCCCAGCGGTTGAATTCCTGCTGCAACTTGTCGTCGGGAGTTTGGGGCTTGTCAGGCATTGCTTCCCTTCGTGGAACTTCGTGTCCTTCGTGATTCCTGCCTTTCTGATTCTATAACCACGAAGGACACGAAGGTTCACGAAGGAAAGCAACGGCATTCGGTATGGCACTGTGCTACAGTTTTCTTCCTCATGGCGACACATCCTCAGCCGCCCGCGCCCGGACCTGGCTCTCTCTACTGTCCAAACTGCGCGGAGGAAGTCACAGATCCTCTAACTTGCGGCGATTGCTCTGCCGTGATCTGTCGCCGCTGCGGCACACCGCTGGAATCTCCGGACGAACTCGGAATCGGATAATGGAGCCCACCCCGGTTCTGATCCCAGCAAAAGGCGACCTTGAGCCAAATTCCAAGGATTCAAAACCGACGCTGATTCGTGGCCTCAGTCTGCTTGATTCCGTGCTTCTGCTGGTAAGCGGAATTATCGGGTCATCGATCTTTCTCACGGCCAAAGACATCGCCGCGCCCCTGCCGCAGCCGGTTCTGTTCTTGCTCGTGTGGGTCTTGGGTGCCCTGATCTCGCTGTGCGCCTGCTTCGCTTTCGCCGAACTCGGCTCCATGTTCCCCGATTCCGGAGGACAATACATCTACTTGCGGGAAGCTTATGGCGACCTCGTTGCCTTCCTCTACGGGTGGATGCTTTTCGCCGTTGCCAACGGCGGGACCATTGCAGCACTGTCCGTCGCTGCGGCTGCCTATGTCGGTCAGGTTGTACCTTTTGTCTCGCAAGCACACGTAATGTTTACGCTGCTGGGCGTCGCTTTCACGCGCGCCCATCTCTTCGGGTTGTTCCTGATCGCGATTCTCACACTGGTCAATGTCGTGGGATTGCGCTGGGGAGCACTACTGCAGAACGTTTCCACATGGACCAAGTTCACTGCCATGGCAGCGTTCGTCGTGTTGGGTTTCGCGATCGGGAAAGGCAACTGGTCGAACTTCGACGCGAATGGAACTTCGCTGACCCTCGGCATGGGGCCCGCGGGGCTGATTTCCGCGCTAGGCGTTGGACTGATCGCCGTCTTCTGGGCCTACGACGGGTGGGTTTACATCACCTGGGTGGCGGGCGAAGTGAAAGATCCGCGGCGGAATGTTCCGCGCGCGATGGTGCTGGGAGTACTCGCGGTCGGCGTCATCTACATCGCAATGAACGTGACTTACATGTACGCACTGCCGTTGAAGGAAATCGCCGCGCACGAGACCATCGCGCACGCAGCGGCCGCCGCGCTGTTCTCACCCCGCGCTGCTGGATGGCTCTCGCTCATGATCGCCGTCTCCTGCTTCAGCGGCGCAGCCACCTGCACGCTTTCCGGCGCGCGAGTGTATATGGCCATGGCCCAGGATGGAGTGTTCTTCAAGCGGATGGCGGCCGTTCATCCCAAATGGCGGACGCCGGCGTTCAGCCTGATCGGCCAGGGGATCTGGTCTGCAGCGCTCGCCATTAGTGGAAAGTACGACTGGCTTTATACATACGTAATTTTCGGAATGATGCTCTCCTATATGCTCACGGCTGTCGCTCTTTTTGTGCTTCGGTGGAAGCGGCCGAACGCACAACGCCCATATCGCTGCACTGGGTATCCGTGGCTTCCCGCAATCTACATTCTTATCGCCTCCACCTGGTTACTCAACACAGTCATAATGAGGCCGACAGAAGCCTTTGGAAGTGCCCTCATTGTCCTCATCGGGATTCCCGGTTACCTGTATTGGAAGCGCAGCAACCGCAGTGCTACCAGCGTCGGGTAAGTCGATGTTTGAGCACACAGAAAAGCGCGACGCGTGCCGATGTTCTTCGCGCAAGCTAGCCTATGGTAACCTTCGCTTGCCGCCGCCCTCGTCGGCGTTGTTCCTCTTCATTTTTGCTCCAGCAAAGCTGAGCCCGGGACACTCCATTGGCCGATTCCAACCCGCGACGGCAATCAGATGGTATCGGGTTCCTCGCTCCGGGAGTCTCGATCGCAGATGTCGAAGATCCCAACCGTCCTCGCCAGGTAATGGGGTTCCGCGATCTGATGCTCTTCTATGTGATCACCGGCATCAGCTTGCGCTGGATCGCCACAGCCGCCGCGGCGGGCCCTAGTTCGATCGTCATCTGGATTGGTGCCTGGTTCTGTTTCTATACGCCGCTGGCACTATCGGTGCTGGAACTCTCATCCCGGTACCCCAATGAAGGCGGGTTGTACGTCTGGAGTAAACGCGCATTCGGCGATTTCTCCGGATTCATGTCGGCCTGGACTTATTGGACCAGCAACCTGCCCTACTTCCCTGCTGTGCTGTATTTCGCCGCCAGCAACGTGTTGTTCATGCGGGAGGCGAACTGGCAGCATCTTTCGGGCAACGCCACGTTCTACATCGTTTTTGCTTTGCTTACCCTGAGCGCAGCCACGCTGCTGAACATCGTCGGCCTCGACGTCGGTAAATGGCTGCATAACGTTGGCGCGCTCGCCATGTGGATTCCAGTCGGAATCGTGATCGTGATGGGCTTTATCGCCTGGCACCGCTACGGTTCCGCGACTTCGTTCACCCTCCATTCCATGACACCCAGCACTCACTTCAACGACATCATCTTCTGGTCGGTGCTAACCTTCGCCTTCGGCGGCTGCGAGACGGCGTCGTTCATGGGAGAAGAGATCAAGAATGCGCGGCGCACAATTCCTCTCGCCCTGCTCTCCGCAGGCGTGACCGTTACGATCTGCTATATCCTGGGCACGGTTTGCATCCTGTTGGCGCTGCCCTCGACGCAGGTCAACAGCCTGCAAGGCTTAGTGCAGGCGGTCTCTGCTACTGCGGCGCGCGTGGGATTTCCTGGGATATTGCCCCTTGCGGCGTTTCTGATTGCACTCAGCAACATCGGCGCAGCCGGAGCCTATCTGGCCGCGGTGGCTCGGCTGCCGTTCGTCGCAGGGTTGGATCGATTCCTTCCCCCGGCTTTCGGCTCCCTGCACCCAAAATGGAAAACACCGTGGGTCGCGCTGCTTACTCAGTTCGCACTAGGAGTTGTGTTTATCTTTCTGGGACAAGCCGGAACCAGCGTGAAAGGCGCATACGATGTGCTGGTCAGCATGGGCGTGATCACGTACTTCATTCCATATCTCTACTTGTTCGCAGCGATGATCAGGTTGCAGCGCGAGCCAGCTGGGCCGGATGTGATCCGAGTACCTGGCGGCAAAGTCATAACCAAGCTGGTGGCCATGCTGGGATTCGTGACTACGGCAGTAACGATCGCGCTGTCGCTGATCCCGCAGCCTGACGAACCAAATAAGGCGCTCGCGTTGCTGAAGATTCTCGGAGGGTGCGGTGCCCTGCTGCTGGTGGGAGTTTGGCTTTATGTTGCGGGGAAAAGGCGAGCGGCGCGCGTGCCGCATCAGCCCAAAATTGTGTAGCCCCGGACGCCTTCGTCCGGGGTTGCGCGCGAAGCGCGCAATGTGGATGAGACAACTATCGGGATAGACACGCTCGCTGCGCTCGCGGGGGGGACGAAGGCGTCCGCCCCTACACAAACTGGCTAGGCCGGCGTCGCCGTCTTCCTTGGCGGGTTGAAGAACGGCAGCGTTGACACGTGCACGTTGGCCTTCAGCCTGATCGCTTCGATGGTGATCTCCATCTGCAGCGGCGTGCCCGGCTTCGAGTACTCGGTTTCAAGACTCGCTAGCGCAATCATCTTTTTCAACGTTGGCGACCATGTGGTCGTCGTCGCTTTGCCCACCTGCTTTTCTCCTGAGTAGACCGGCACTGCGACGCGGGAAGCCTGCGCGGGAGCGGCGGGGGTCAGTCCGTAGCGTTCGTACAGTTGCTCGACGTCTGTCCAATCGATCACCAATCCGGTAAGTTGCCGTGGCACACCTTTCTTGGAATCATGTTCCAAAGCCCGCTTGCCGATGAAGTTTTCTTTTTCGAGATGCACCATCTTGGCAAGGCCCAGTTCATAAGGTGAAAACTTTTGCGATGCGATCAGCGCCTTCTTGGAACTCGTATAGTCCACTTCAATCAACAGCAACCCCGCTTCGACGCGTGCAACGTCGAGAGCCAGCATGCCGGCGGCGTGCAAATCGAACTGCTTCCCTTTTTCAGCGAGTGCATCCCAGACCTTGACACCATCTTTCCACGGAATCCAAATCTCGTATCCGAGATCGCCGGTGTAGCCCGTGCGCGAGATGTCGACTGGAATGCCAGCGATCTTTCCGCGCGTCATACGGAAATACTTCAGATTCGCGATATCGGCATCAGCTACCGTCTTTAACAATTTCGCCGAGGTCGGACCCTGCAGGGCGAGCGCCGCAATCTTCTCCGAAACATCCTCGATCTGAACGTCCAGGTTCAGCCCGTTTTGCCGGAACC
This sequence comes from Candidatus Sulfotelmatobacter sp., assembly GCA_035568275.1. Taxonomy (GTDB): domain Bacteria; phylum Acidobacteriota; class Terriglobia; order Terriglobales; family Acidobacteriaceae; genus Sulfotelmatobacter. The sequence goes on along the minus strand of DATMOO010000380.1, from coordinate 587 downwards.
AGCGCAGACTCGGGTCGGCGGCCGTCCATCGATAGACATTCTCTTCAAGGCGCGAAATCGTGCCGTCGTCGATGACCTTGCCCTCTTCGTCGCACCAGCAGCAGTAGATCACCTGCCCCACCTTCACCTTGTTGATGTCGCGCGTGATCACGCGGTTCACCATTCGCGTCGCATCTTTGCCCGTAATGAGGTACTTATAGAGAGGCGAAATGTCGATCAAAGCGCAGGCGTTCCGAATGGCGTTGTACTCGTGCTCATGATGCACCTCGTACACGCTGACCGTGTAGTATCCCGACCATTCGCGATAGTTCAGGCTGTGGCAAAGGGGAAGAGTGCGCTCGTGAAATGCAGTTCCAATGGGCAAAGTGATGTCCTTACGGTTTTCCTTTGTGAATCTTCGTGCCCTTCGTGGTTAGCGCTTTTTTGAAACCACGAAGGGCACGAAGGTACGCAAAGGAAACCTCAGAATGCTGGATTATATTCACGCACGCACTCGTGCGGCAACCGCTCCTGCAATGACTTCCAGTCAGAAGCTACGCAAATGTGCAGACAAATTCGGCTCTTCCCGATAGAATACCGATTCGACT
>DATMOO010000379.1:0-5416 GCA_035568275.1 Candidatus Sulfotelmatobacter sp. | reverse complement strand
GGAGAACTAGCCCAGTTCACACGGCAGACTGGAATTCGGGTGGAGTTTCTTCCTGGACCCGAGACAACCACGGAGCAGTTGGCAACCTATCGCAAACTTCTGGAGGCCGGAGCAAAAGTACCAGATATTTACGGCATCGATGTAATCTGGCCAGGGATTCTCGCCGACAATCTCCTCGACCTCAGGGCCTATATTCCGGACCAAGAGATCCAGGCGCACTTTCCTGAGCTCATCGCGGCCAACACGGTGAACGGCCGGCTCGTAGCTCTGCCTGCTAACTTGAACGAAGGGATGCTGTTTTACCGGGTGGATCTGCTGCGAAAATACGGGTATCGAGCACCGCCCAAGACATGGGAAGAGCTCGAAGTCATGGCGAGACGGATTCAGTCGGGCGAGCGCGCGAGCGGGAACAAAGGTTTCTGGGGTTTCGTCTGGGAAGGAGCACCTTCCGAGGCTCTGACCTGCAATGCGCTGGAATGGCAAATGTCGGAGGGCGGTGGGACGATCCTTGACGAGAACGGCAAAGTCACGGTAAATAATCCGCGGACCACTCGTGCATGGGAGAGAGCGGCACGCTGGGTAGGCTCCATTTCACCCCCCGGAGTCGTCCTCTTCAAAGAATGGGACGCGGGCAACATGTGGCAAGCGGGAAAAGCGGCATTCCTCCGTAGCTGGGCCAGTGAGTACATCGCCGATCGCGGCCCAACGTGTCCGATACGAGACCGCTTTGACATCGCTCCCCTTCCGAGCGGCGCCGCTGGGACGGCTGCTACGTTAGGAGGGGCTGGTTTCGGGATTTCGCGATATTCGCTGCATCCACGGGAAGCAGCAATGTTGGTTCGCTTTCTGTCCGGCCGCGAGGAGCAGGTCACAAGGTGCCGGAATACGACGGATGCGCCGACCTTATCTCAGCTCTATACCGAGCCGGATCTCCTGGCGACCAATCCACAGTTTCCGCATGTTCTGGAGGTATTTCGTAAGGGCGTAGTGTCGCGTCCGACCAAATCGGCGGGAAAGATGTATCCAGATGTGTCGCGCGCCTACTGGAAGACAGTACATGCGGTTCTCACCCGAAAAGAATCGGCACCACAAGCCGCGAGCGAGTTGCAAGAGGAATTAGAGCGGATGCTAAGAACATCCGATGTTCACACAAATGCGGATTTAATAGAACCCCTCCGAAGACATTGGGACGCTCCTCCTCCTTCCGAGTGGATCTCTCATGGCGATGATGGTCGCACGGTCGTGCCCCGGCCGCATTGATCACATCCATGTAGGTGAGGACGACTTTGCCTTACGCAAGCGCGTCGGTTTTTTATTTGAAGGTGCGGACTATGCTCCCGATACCGGGTGTCCGCACAGATGGGGTGGCGGATGGCGTACCCATGCAGGGCGCTTGAAAATCGTTCGTCTGGATCGTGGCTGGGTCGAGTTGGTTGCGTTGCGTATGGAGTGATTGGCCTCCTCGTCCTTGTGGCGCCGGCCTGCCACACGACTAGCCCTTCTGCAACTGTGAAAACCGTGACTCTCATTGACCAGGGCTGGTCGAGCAGCGACTACCAGGGTCGACTCAACGAAGTTGCAGAATTTACACGACAGACTGGAATTCGGGTGGAGTTTCTGCCCGGACCCGAAGGCGCGGCGGAGCAGCTTGCAACCTGGCGCAAGCTACTTGAGAGCGGAACAAAAGTTCCAGATGTTTATGTTATCGACGTGATCTGGCCTGGGGTTCTCGCCGACCACCTTCTTGACCTCAGACAATACATTCCGGAGCAAGAAATCGCGGCACATCTTCCAGAGCTCATTGCGAACAACACTGTGAATGGCAAACTTATAGCATTGCCGTCCTTCCTGAACGAAGGCGTGTTGTTTTATCGCAAGGACCTACTGCGGAAATACGGATATCGGGCGCCACCAACGACTTGGCAAGAGCTGGAAGTCATGGCGAGACGGATTCAGTCGGGCGAGCGTGCGGACGGGAACAACGATTTCTGGGGCTTCGTGTGGCAAGGAGCACCTTCGGAGGCTCTGACCTGCAACGCACTGGAATGGCAAGTGTCGGAGGGCGGCGGGACGATCCTCGACGAGAATGGCAAGGTCACGGTAAATAATCCGCGGACCATTCGGGCATGGGAGAGAGCGGCCCGTTGGGTAGGCTCCATTTCACCCCCAGGAGTTGTAGCGCATAAGGAATGGGATGCGCAAAACATCTGGTTAAGTGGAAACGCCGCGTTCATGCGCAACTGGTCAAGTGGATATATCGCCGCCCGCGCTCAGGACTCGATCGTAAGAGACACCTTTGATATAGCTCCCCTTCCACGCGGCAGCGCCGGCATGGCGGCAACACTAGGGGGAGCGGGTTATGGGGTCTCGGCACGTTCGCCCTATCCACGTGAGGCAGCAATGTTCGTCCGTTTTCTCTGCAGCCGCAATCAGCAGGTAAGAAGACTCCGGAATACGAGTGAAGCGCCAACGATTTCTGAGCTGTACGAAGAGCCCGATGTGCTGGCGAACAACCCACATTGGCTGCGCATTTCATCGATATTCCGCAATGGAATCGCCTTGCGTCCGTCCCGGCAACCGGGAAAAATGTATCCAGACGTGTCGCGCGCCTACTGGGAAACAGTGCACGCCGTTCTCACCCGAAAAGAATCGGCAGCACAAGCCGCAAGGGAACTGCAAGGCGAATTAGAGCGGATGCTAAGAACAGCCGATGTTCGCACAAGTGCGGATTCGGACAGAACCCCTTCGCAAAGATAGAGTACAGAGCTAATATGACCCATTGCGGCTTGGGAAACTGAACATAGATGCGAGCGCAGTCTAGCGTGGAGCAGGCAATGCGCGGCAGGATTCGAAGTGCGTTTCGCCCAAGTGACTTGAGCATTCGCTCATGCCTGATCGCATCCTTCGTATTGATCGTTCTTCTAATGATCGCTGCGGATGCAGTAGCCATATGGCAATACTGGCAAATTGAGACTTTGGCGCAGCGCGTACGTAAGACCGAGCAGTTAGCAGACGCCGTTGTCCGGATTCACCTTGATGTCTATAGCTTCCGGGACAAGATGTTTGCCCTGGCCAGCAATCACGACATTCGGCAATTTTCCGAAGAATCGGACGAGATTCGACGCTCATTTGTGGAGCAGGTCGATTATACCGAGCAGATGCTCAAGGCAACCCCCGACATTGAGCAAGACGCACACGTATCCTACGCACTCGAGAGTCTGCGAGTGACACTGCTCTCGCAACTCGACACAGCGGTCCAGCTGGCGACCGCGGGAGAATGGAACGCTGTTCAGCTCCGGGCAGCCATCGAGATCCCAGCGCTGACCGAATTCAGCTCATCACTGGTAGAGAAAGTCGACCGCCACGCACTGGAGAAGCGAAACGAAGCGAGCGACAACGCTCAGAAGGCGCGCCAACGCCTTTTCTTGATCGTTCCGATTGCCGCTTTGCTGACATTGCTCGCGGCCGCGGCGCTTGGCTGGTACGTCACTCGGACCGTCACTCGTCCGCTTTCCGTTCTCACTGCATGCGCCGAGGCCCTGGCCCGAAGCGACTTCCAGCACACGGTCCATTTACGCGGAAATAATGAGCTGGCTGTCTTGGGGAACACCTTCAATTATGCCGCCCAGCAGCTTCAGAAGCTCTATGAGGACCTCCGGCGGAGTGAGCGAGAGCTTCGGGACGTCATCGAAGCGATGCCGACGATGGTGTGGATCGCGGGGACCGATGGGTCGAATGAGTTCGGGAATCGCCGCTGGCAGGAATACGCGGGTTTGTCCCACGAGAGGGCGGTCGGCCCGGGCTGGCAAGACGCCGTTCACCCCACAGACCTACAACGACACTGGGAGAAATGGTGCGCGTCTCTGGCGAGTGGCGAGCCTTTCGAAAATGAAGTGCGCTATCGGCGGGCAGCGGACGGTGAATACCGTTGGTTCCTGTCTCGTGCCGTTCCGCTCCGCGATGAACACGGAAACATCCTCAGGTGGTACGGTGTTTCAACCGATATCGAAGATCGCAAACGCGCTGAAGAAGAGCGCGAGCGGCTAAGGGCAGACCTGGCACACGTGAACCGGGTCAGCATGTTGGGAGAGCTGGCTGCCTCTGTATCCCACGAGCTGAAACAGCCGATCGCCGCGGCTATGACAAACGCGAAGACCTGCATGCGATGGCTTAAGCGCGACCAGCCCGATGTGGATGAAGCGCTCGAAGCAACAAGCAGAATCGTGAATGACGGGACTCGCGCAACGGAGATCATCGAACGCTTGCGTTCGCTGTACAAGAAGTCTCCTCCACAACGTGAACTGGTCGAGGTAAACGAAATCATCCGCGAAATGGGCGAACTGCTCCGCCCCGAGGCCGACCAGTATGCGGTCTCGATCCGCACCGATCTTGCTACCGATCTTCCAAAGGCCCCGGCGGATCGTGTGCAACTGCAGCAGGTGTTCATGAACCTCATGCTCAACGCCATCGAGGCCATGAAGGAAACCGGTGGTGTTCTTACAGTCAAGACGCAACTAGAAGAGAATGGTCAACTGCTGATCTCGGTCAGCGACACTGGCGTGGGGCTGCCCAAGGAAGAAATCGAGCAGATCTTTGATGCGTTCGTTACCACCAAACCTCAAGGCAGCGGCATGGGTCTATCAATCAGCCGCTCCATTATGAAATCGCACGGAGGCCACCTGTGGGCCACGGCGAACAATGGACGGGGTGCAACATTTCATTTCACTTTGCCAACCGCAACCGAAACCCTGCGAATGCCTGCAACTGGAACGTGATTCGGTGCCCATGGGCCTGCTCGCTGTGATACAGGTCGAGACCAGACGCCCATCGAGTACACGCATAAGGCGAGTCGCGCGCCACGCGAACTGTTGGTGCAGCCGAGTCTTTCGGTCAGCCAGTTGGTCAAGAAGATCGGTATTCGAAAATTAATTCGGCAGGGGCTGGGCAGACGTATCGTTGAAAAAATCAGTCGTCGAGAACTCGTGAATGCCTCCACGAATCGCGAGTACGAACGACGCATCGAGGAGTATGCACGGAAGCGAAAACGACCGAAGCGCTCTCTGTAGTGACACCGCCACTTCAGCTTCAGTGAAGCGTTTTCAAAGCGACTGGCAGGCTGAGGAATACACGCAGGTGGGGTTTTGAGCGATGTTTCGCCAACAACGGCCAACCATATTTGAAGTTCATCACCCCTACCTGCACTGCGGCATGGGCCGAGCAGAGAACAACATGCGACACGGTTTTGCCATCCAGCGCGCCCAGCGTACAGAGCGGGTGACACGCGCACTATCAATCGCGATACCGGTATTTGCATACATTTGCCGGTAAAGTTTCGAAATCAACAGAAAAGCCAGACGAGACTTGATTGACTTCACGCAATGGGAGCGTCTCCATATCAATTTCAAGCTGTAAAACT